>JBFJTO010000010.1:0-13980 GCA_041625295.1 Acidimicrobiia bacterium
ACGAGGCAAGAAAGGCGAGATGGCCGTGACACTGGGCGGCGTCGGCCTCTACACCGTCTTCTACCCATGGTTCGCCCTCGTGATGATCTGGCTCATGGCCGCACAGTTGAAGTTGCTGCCTATTTCCAAGTTCATCGACCCGGGTAAGTGGCGCAACGCCCCCTACGGCACCAACGAGGTGTTCATTCGGCTCTTCTGGACGGTGGCAATCACATCTCTGATCGTGTTCTTCATACATCTGTTTTCGGGGAAGATCAAAGATCATCGGCCCCAGCTGGCGGCCAGGTGGGGTGGAACAAGTCTGGTGGGACTGGCGTTTCTCGCCTATTGGTATCTGCTGCCTGCGGGCGTCAACATGCGGCCCTTCGCCGGCGACATCTCTTATCACATCATTCTGCCGGTAACGGTGCTGACCCTGGTCAACTTTGCCGGCATCATGCTCCTGACCCGGTCTTCGATGCTGGAGACGATGCGGGAGGATTTCATCCTGACGGCTCGAGCAAAGGGATTGCCCGAACATCAAGTTCGTGATCGGCATGCTGCCCGGACCGCACTGCTCCCGGTCACCACCAGCCTGGTGATCGCCGTTGCGGCGGTCATCGACGGTGGGATCATCACAGAGACAGTCTTCTCTTGGCCGGGGATGGGGGAGATTCTGGTGTCATCGGTCGTGTCCGAAGACATCCCCCTCGCGCTGGCTGCGTTCTCGTTCATCGGGGTCATGGCCCTGGTCGGTCACTTTGTGGTCGACATGCTTTACGGAGTGCTCGATCCTCGGATCCGCGTGTCGTCTCAAGGCTGATTTCAGGAGAATCGATTGACAGACCTAGCGCAACAACCACCACCCGACATCGACGTCGAAAAACTCGCCTCCCAGCGCTCGTTGTGGCGGATCAGAGGCACCCTCCTCTGGAGGTCGGCGCGACGGAACTGGAAGCTTTTCAGAGCTAACGGTATCGGCCTGTTCGGACTGGCGATCGTGGCTTTCTGGGCTCTGATGGCGTTGGCACCGGCCGTGTTCTTCGCCACGGGCTACTGGGACTCGGGAACCTTCGATCCGGTCACGGGTCTTGAACTCGACCCTCCCTCCGAGTTCCGCACCATCGTGCAGAAGGTCGAGAATCCCGACACTGAGATCAGCGTGCAGCAGGTCTTGTTGGATGGACGGATAAGCGGGAATGTGGGTGATGTTGTCGAGGTCAAGCTGCAGCCGGCTCCGCCCAACGCAAAACACTGGCTGGGGACCGATCCTCTCGGCCGAGATGTGATGTCTCAACTGATGCACGGCGCTCGCGCGGCCTTCTTCCTCGGCATCCTCGCCGCTGTTGTGACAGTGGTCGTGGCCACACTGGTCGGGTCCATCGCTGCCTTTTTCGGAGGCGCCATGGACGCCGTATTCATGAGGCTTGCCGACCTCTTGATCATGATTCCCGGTCTGGCGATTCTGATTGCCATAAGTGCCGTGTTCCAGTTTCAACTCTGGCACCTGGCGCTGGTGATCGGGCTCCTGTCGGGATTTGGCGGGACGGCCATTGTCTTGAAGTCGCAGGCATTGGCGGTCAAGGTCAAACCTTTCGTCGATGCGGCCCGTGTGGCCGGCGGGTCGAATAGCCACATCATCGTGCAGCACGTGATCCCCAACGTCATGCCACTCAGCTTCCTTTACATGATGTTCACGGTGACCGGCGCGATTCAGAGTGAAGCCACCTTGTCGTTCCTTGGTCTGCTGAATGTCAAGAGTTCATGGGGTCTGATGATCCAGCTCGCCAACAATCAGGGCTACCTACTTCAGGGGACGACCTACTGGTGGTTGCTGTTCCCGGCCGGAATGGCCGTCACCCTGTTGGCTGCCGCGTTCTTCTTGATCGGCCGGGCCATGGACGAAGTGGTCAACCCGAGGTTGAGGAGGCGCTGATGACCGGAACCAAGGAACAAGCCTGATGGCAAGGCCGCTTCTCGAGGTAGACAACCTCGTCATGCACTACACAACCGAGAAAGGCGATGTGTCTGCGATCGAGGACGTCTCATTCACCCTTCATGAGGGCGAGTCCCTCGGTCTCGTCGGTGAGTCTGGTTGCGGCAAGACGTCCATAGCCATGGCGCTCCTCCAACTCGCCTCCGAAAACGCCGTGTACAAGGGAGGATCGATCCTCCTCGAAGGCACCGACCTTCTGACACTGTCGGCGGATCAGATGCGGCGCCGCCGCTGGAAGGACATCTCCATGGTGTTCCAGGGAGCCATGAATGCCTGGAACCCGGTTTATCGGGTCGGTGATCAGATCCGCGAAGCTCTTGATGCACACTTTCGGCCCCGGCTATCCGAAGCGGAGGCCAAAGGGCGGATCAGCAGACTCTTCGAGCTGGTGGGCCTGAATCCAGACATGGAGAAACGGTATCCCCACGAGTTCTCGGGCGGTATGCGCCAGCGGGCGATCATCGCCATGGCGCTGTCGTGCGATCCCAAGATCATCATCGCGGACGAGCCGACCACTGCCCTCGATGTGATCGTCCAGGACCAGATTCTCCAGGAGCTCAAGAAGATCCAGCGCGACCTGGGTATGTCGATCATCTACATTTCGCACGACATCGCCGTCATCGCTGAGGTGACCGACACGATCGGAGTGATGTACGCAGGCAAACTGGTGGAGTTTGGCTCTACCAAGGAAGTGTTTGCCAGGCCGAAACACCCGTACGCGTTCCTGCTGCTTTCCTCGACACCATCGGTCACCGGGCCCCGACGAAAGCTTGCCCCGCTCGAGGGCGAGCCTCCCGACCTTCTCAATCCGCCGTCAGGCTGCAGATTTCACCCGCGCTGTCCGTGGGCGACCGAGCAGTGCACAACCGAAGAACCGCCCATGACCCACCTCGCTGATAATCACAAGGTGGCATGTTGGAACTGGGAGCAGGTTCCCGAGATGGGGGGTTTGATCAAGTGAACGCGCCATTAGTCAAGGTCGATCAGCTGACAAAGCTCTTCCCCGTGTCCAAAGGCATGTTCCGCAAGCCGACGGATTTCATTCACGCAGTCGACGGCATCAGCTTCGAAATAGCCCCGGGGGAGAGCCTTGGGCTCGTCGGGGAGTCCGGATGCGGCAAGAGCACAACCGGTCGGATGCTGGTCAAGCTCGACGAGACCACCTCCGGCCAGATTTTCATGGCCGACGACAAGGACGACTTGATCGACGTCGCTCACATCACGCCCGAAAACATGAAGAAGTTCCGCCGCAAGGTCCAGATGATCTTCCAGGACCCGTATGAGTCCATGAATCCACGCAGGACCGTTTTCGAGACGATCGCCGAACCGCTGGCTGTGCAGAACATCGGAGCCCTGCACGAGCGCGAGGAACGAGTCTCGGACATGCTCAACCTGGTCGGTCTCGCACCGCCGGAAGCCTTCTTGTTCCGGTATCCGCACGAACTTTCCGGTGGACAGCGCCAGAGGGTTGCCATCGCTCGAGCGCTGGTTCTGGATCCATCCTTCGTGGTTGCCGACGAACCGACGTCGATGCTTGACGTCAGCATCAGGATTTCGATCATGGACCTGATGCTGAACCTCGCCAACGAGTTCAACGTTTCCTATCTGTACATCACCCACGATCTGGCCGTGGCTCGCTACATGTGCGACCGAATCGCGGTCATGTATCTCGGAAAGATCGTGGAGATCGGCGATACCGAGGACATCCTCGGGAACCCGCTTCATCCCTACACGAAGGCGCTGTTGTCTGCCGTGCCTGTTCCCGATCCCAGCTACAGCAGGATCGAACCCGACATCAAGGGCGGTATTACCAAATCCATCAATCCGCCTCCGTTGTGCCGTTTCATCGAGCGGTGCCCCTGGGCCAACGAGACCTGTAGCAGCAATGATCACCCCCCTCTCGAGGACAAAGCGGAGGGGCACTATGTTGCCTGCCATCTCGTGGAGAAGAGTGTCGCCAACGTCTGACGAGTCGATTTGGAAAGGCGCACTGACCATCCCGAACGGGGTGTCGTCGCTGAGACTTCTCGCCATTCCGTATTTCTGGTGGGTCTTGCTGGCGCAGCGTCGGGTGGGCTTGGCCGCCTTGCTGATCTTCGTGATCGGGTCCACCGACTGGATAGACGGCTATCTGGCCCGGCGGCTGGACCAGGTCTCCGAGATCGGCAAGTTCCTCGACCCTCTGGCGGACAGGTTGATGATCGCTTCCGCGGTGGTTGGGGGAATGATCGCCGGTGTCCTTCCAACGATCATCGGTGTCCCTCTGATCGTCCGAGAGACGCTGGTCGGGCTGGGAGCGCTGCTGGTGACGGTGCGCGGTGACGGCAAGGTGGCGGTTCGCCCGCTCGGAAAAGCGGCAACATTTCTCCTCTACGGGGCAATTCCCGCCTTCTATCTGGTCTCGGCGGGTATAGCGGCGTCGTTCTTCGCTCCGCCGGCATGGATCGCAGGTGTGACCGGATTGACGCTCTATTACTGGGTAGCAGTGGAATACGCGATCGATGTGTGGGGAGCCGATAGCCGGTAGGCTCTCTCGGAGAAGACAGGAGCAAGTCGCACATATGCACATCCCCGACAATCTTCGATACACCGAAGAGCACGAGTGGGCGATGGTCGTCGGTGACGGAACGATTCGTCTCGGGATCACCGACTACGCCCAGGACCAGCTAGGAGACATCGTCTTTGTCGAATTGCCGGATGTGGGCCGGTCGGTCGCCAAAGGGGACGTCATCGCCGAGATCGAGTCGACGAAGAGCGTCGGAGAGGTCTACGCACCGATCGCGGCCTCGATTTCCAGGGTCAATGAGGCTGTTCGCGAGACGCCCGAGCTGTTGAATCGCGACCCATATGGCGAGGGATGGCTTGTGGAAGTCGCTGCAGACAGCAATGTTCTGGATGGGTTGCTTGATGCTGCCGCCTATTCGGCGCTGATTGATTGACCGGAGACGAGATCATCCTGATCTCGTCAGCAACACCATGTAGCATCGCCCCATGAACTGCCCGTCGTGCGGTGCCGCCATCTTGGCGACCGATGAATCGTGCCCCGAATGTGGACTCCTGCTCGAGAGTGATCCCACGGTCGCCTATGTACCGGTCCACGAGGTTCAACATCCGGCGTTGTCTCCAGACCAGGCCGCCGCCGTTGGGGGGATTCAAGGTTTTGCGCTGGTCGTGGAGCGGGGTCCCAGAGCAGGCATGACATACCTCCTTTCGGATGGCGCCACGACTGTTGGACGGCACCCTGACAGCGGCATCTTCCTCGATGACATCACCGTCTCCCGTCAGCATTGTCGATTCCTCGTCGCCGACTCGCTTCTATCCGTGGAGGACTCCGGCTCGACGAACGGAACCTATGTCAACGGAGCCAGAGTCGACCGGACGTCGCTCGAGCCAGGTGACGAGGTTCTCGTCGGAAGATTTCACCTCATCGTGGCGCAGGGGAATGCCTGACAACCAGGAACTCTCGATCGGCGAGGTGATCAACCTGTTGCGTGAAGAGTTCCCCGACGTCTCGGTCTCGAAAGTGCGGTTTCTCGAGTCTCAAGGTCTGCTCTCTCCCGGCCGCTCGGATGGGGGATACCGCCAGTTCGACCAAAGAGACATAGACAGATTGCGGTACGTTCTTCGCCAGCAGCGGGATCACTTTCTGCCCCTGAAAGTGATCAAATCGAAGCTCACATTGTGGGAGCGGGGGGAGATCGCCGACGAGAGCGGGGAGTCCGGCGACCGGAGCTTCCTCGAACCAACCTCTGAGCCCGTGTCCGCTGCCGAACTGATGCGGCGAAGCGGCCTCACTCAGGCCGACCTCGATGATCTGGTGTCGCACGGTCTGCTGGAAGAGCGCGATGGGGTCTTTGGCGGCCACAGCGTTGCCATCGCGACCGATGTGCGCCGGCTGCTCACTCACGGATTCGAAGCCCGACATCTCCGCACGATTCGATACGCCGTCGAGCGGGAAGCCGATATTCTCGCTCAACTCACGATCGCACTCCGGCGCTCACAGTCGACCGAGTCGCAGGAGCGGGCCCGGAATGTCCTGGCAGGCGGGGGAGAAGCCATGGTGGCTGTCCATAGGGCTCTACTGGCAGCCGAACTTCGGGCACTTCTAGACGAATGAGGAGAGTCGTCCTCGCAGCCGCGATGGCTGCCATCTCGCTGTATCAGACCGTGGGCATTGCCATTGCCGCGCCGGCGATTCCAGTGCTCCCAATCGACGGGATTCCCGTCGACGCTCCCCCGGACGTCTCGGCGCGATCGTGGATCCTTTTTGACGACACCAACGGCGTCGTGCTTGGTTCGAAGGACCCGGAGGCGGAGCGCCCGATGGCCTCCACGACCAAGATCATGACCGCTCTGGTGGCGCTTCGGCGGGGCGATCCCGAAGCCTTGGTCACCGTCAGCAAACATGCGGCGGATGCCGGTGAGTCGGAGATCGGTCTGGTCCCGGGAGAGCAGTTCCCACTCGGGTTATTGATAACCACGGCCCTCGTTCGGTCGGCCAACGATGCCGCGATGGCCGTCGCCGAGGGCGTGGGCGGAGATGAGGCAAGGTTTGTGGAGATGATGAATGCCGAGGCAGCCGATCTCGGGCTCCGCCACACCCACTTCGTCAACCCACACGGTCTGGATGCGAAAGGCCATTACACCAGTGCCGCGGACCTACTCACGATGACACGTGCCGCCATGGAGATGCCCGCATTTGCAGACGCCGTGCGCACCTCTCAGCTCAGTTTTCCGGCCGACCCGCAGGGGAACGAGCGGGTTGCCAAGACGACCAACCGACTGCTCGTCGATTACGAAGGCGCGATCGGTGTCAAGACCGGGTACACATCTCGCGCCGGTCTGGTGCTGGTGGCGGCCGCCGAGAGGAACGGCCGACGTCTGTATGCGGTAGTGATGGGATCGGAAGGGGCAGACGCCCATTTCAAGGATGCTACGGCGCTGCTGGATTACGGCTTCTCAGCCTTCGGAGTCGTCCCACTCGTGCGGGCGGGAGAACCGTATGCGCTGCGACGATCAGGGACCGTGACGGACTCCCTGTCGGCTGCGGCAACCGTGGAAGCGTTGGTGTATCTGGCATCTGCCGGCTTGCTCATGCCAGAGTTGTCGGTGAAGGACGGAGACGCCAGCCTCGTGGTGACACCGGATCTGCCTCATGTCGATCTGGCCGAGCCCGAGCGGCCGGCCCTGCCCGGATTGAGAGAGGCCCTGGTGTGGATCACCAGGTTGTGGCAATCCGCAGGGACAGGCTCATGACTTTCACCGAAGTGATCACCGAGGAAGATCTGCGCACGCGGATCATCGAGCTCGGCGCGACGATCTCCGAAGATTACGAGGGAAGGCGGCCGGTTCTGGTCGCGATACTCACGGGTTCTCTTTGGTTTCTCGCCGACCTGGTGAGGGCGATCGACATTCCGGTTGAGGTGGACTTCCTGCTTCTCAACCGGTTTGGTGAGGGCGGCCGCATCCGCATCGCTACCGATACCGAGACACCGCTCACCGATCGACATGTGATCATCGTCGAGGATGTCGTCGACACCGGGCTGTCTTTGACGGTGTTGCGCCGAATGATCAATGACAGGGGGGTAGCCTCGCTGGCGACAGCAACGCTTCTCGACAAGACAAGTCGCCGGTTGACCGAAGTGCCGCTCGAGTATCGGGGTTTCGAGGTGGGAGACGAGTTCCTGCTCGGATACGGTCTCGATCACAACGGGATCTACCGCAATTTACGATCCATATGGGCCGTGCTCGACTTTGCGGCATTCCAGCAAGACGAAAAGGGCCTTGCGAGGATGGTTTTCGAGGACAGCTGATAACCTTCGCAGATGGATCCAGCCGTTCAGATGACCGTGTCGGGGGTGAGAGTGGAGCTGCCCACCAACACGCCCATCGTCCTGCTTCGGGTGCAGGGCGGTGATCGCTATCTTCCGATTTGGGTCGGGCCGGTCGAGGCGATGGCGATCAGCGCTGCCCTCGAAGGCGTCGCGGCGCCCCGTCCCCAGACCCACGATCTTCTCGCATCGGTGATCTCGGCGATGGACGCAACTTTGGAGCGTGTCGTTGTCACAGAACTTCACGAGAACGTTTATTTCGCCGAATTGGTGCTGACCCACGGAGAAGGCGAGATAATCGTTTCTTCCCGCCCGTCAGATGCGATCGCCCTCGCGGTGAGAACTGGCGCCTCCGTGTATGCGCATCAGAGTGTGCTCGACCAGGCCGGGATCGAGATTCAAGACGAGTCGACAGACGATGAGGTCGAGCGCTTTCGGGAGATGCTCGAAGACATGACCGTGGAGGACTTCCTGGATCCTGGAGATCAGTGAGTCCCAGTTCCCGCTTGAAGGCCGGCATCGCGGGGATCCTGATCTTGCTCGGAGTCGGAGCCACCGGCTATGTCATCATCGAAGGGGCTTCGCCACTCGATGCCGTCTACATGGTGCTGATCACGGTCTCGACCGTGGGTTTCGGCGAAGTCTTCGCTCTGTCGTCTGCGGGCCGGGTGCTGACCATCATGATCCTGGTTTTGGGCGTCGGCCTCGGTTTCTACACTGCCGGTGCCGGGATAGAACAGCTGTTGATTCTCGGCGAGGCCCGCCGAACCAGAAGAACGAGACGAAGGGTTGACCATATGACCGGCCACATCGTGCTCTGCGGGTTTGGGCGAGTTGGACAGGGGACATGGGAAGCATTGGGAAGGCGTGGCATCGATGTGGTCGTCGTCGAGTCGGATCCCGAGAGGGTCGAAACGGCCCGTGAGTTGGGTGCCACGGTCGTCGAGGGCAACGCCACCCAGAATGAGACACTCATGGCCGTGGGAATCGCCAGGGCCAAGGCTCTGGTCACATGCGTGACCTCCGACGCCGACAACCTGGTGATCGTTCTCTCGGCCCGTTCGCTTTGTCCCGATCTGCACATCGTGTCGCGCAGCGCCGATTCGGAGTCCGAAGGAAAGCTCCGCCTTGCAGGAGCTAATCGCGTCGTCGCTCCCCAGGTTGTTGGGAGCGAGAGGCTCGCTGCCATGGCAGTGGAACAGAGCCTCGCCGACATGTTCGATGTCGTAATCGGCGGGCGCACCCTCGAGTTCGCTATCGAGGAGATCCACGTCCCGGCCAGCAGTCCGATCTCCGGCATGTCGCTGAAGGAGGCAGGAATCCGCGAGCGGAGCGGGGCAACGATTCTTGCCGTTGAGGATCGATCCCGGGGGCTGCTGACCATGCCGACCGCCGACCACATACTGCAGGGCGATGAGACGGTGATAGTGGTGGGTACCCACGAGAGCGTGGAGAAGGCGATCACTCTGATAGTCGGATGAATTATCCACAGGTTGTTGAAATCCCCGGAGTCGATCGCTACCTTGCCGTCCAGGCGGACCGAATTACGATGGTGTAACAACCGGGAGGTTGCCTGTGGTCGTCGGTTCAGATCAAAAAGGATTCCGCGCCCCGAGCGTGTGTCGGATTGTGGGCATCACATATCGCCAACTCGATTATTGGGCGCGCACCGATCTTCTCAGACCTTCGATGCAAGAGGCCACCGGCTCGGGATCCCAGCGCATGTACAGCTTCTCGGACGTCGTGCAACTCAAGGTCGTCAAGCGGCTCCTCGACGCCGGAATGAGTCTGAAGAAGATCCGCACCGCCGTGCAGCTCCTGCGAGAGCAGATGGCCAGCGACCAACCGCTCGCAGACGTGACTCTTCTCTCGGACGGCAAGAGTATTTTCGCAGCCCACACCCAGGACGAGCTCGTGGACGTGTTCAAACACGGCCAGGGCGTTTTCGGAATCGCCATCGGCCCGGTTCAAGCCGAGGTCGAGGGGGAGTTGCTCGAGCTATTCGTCGAAGGCGCGAGTCTGGCTAAAGCGGAGGGGACCTGACCGCCGCTCTCAAACAAGCCGACGCGGTACGGTTCGCTCACAACAGCGAGCGGCAATTCGCTCTTCTCCTCGACTTCTACGGCGTGGAGTGGCAGTACGAACCAACCGCTTTTCCGATTGCGTGGAACCGCCAGGGCGAGCCTGAACAGTTCTTTGCGCCTGATTTCTATCTTCCCGAAGAGAACAACTTCATCGAGATAACCACCATGAGCCAGAAGCTCGTGACCAAGAAGAACGCCAAGGTGAGAAGGCTGAGAGAGCTCTATCCCGATATCACCTGCAAGATCCTCTACCAACGCGACTACCTGCATCTCGTGGTCAAGTACGGCCTCGAGGAACCGGCCAACCTCCCTGATGGCGTGCCCACGCGGATCCCTGGTAAACCTCTTGTCGTGAAGCTCACGGCGCGGGGAGCATCAGAGACCAAATGAGATCGGCCATCCACGACTTCCATGCGGGCCTTGGGGCGCGCTTTGTCGATTTCGGCGGGTGGGAGATGCCCGTGCAGTATTCCTCTGTGCTTGCAGAACACCGAGCAGTACGGGGTCATGCAGGATGGTTCGATGTGAGCCATCTGGGCAGGTTTCGGCTCGAAGGTCCCTCAGCAGAAGCCACGATCCGACGCCTTCTGTGCAATGACATTGCCAAGATCAGCGCAGGTAGAACCCAATACACGATGATTCTCAACGACTCCGGCGGGGTCATCGACGATCTCATCGTCTGGAAGTGGGACGATGCCGGATCATTCTGGATTCTGCCAAATGCCTCCAATCACGAACGAGTCATGGGACTCTTCAGAGACCAAGATCCCCACTCCGAGATCGAGGATCTTCGCCCAGAGACGGTCGCGCTGGCCGTTCAGGGACCCGAGGCGCCGTCGATTCTCGAGGCCGTCCTGGGCGTGTCTCCAAAACGGTTTCGCACAGTCACATGCTCATACGGTGGCGTAACAGCCTGGATGGCCGGGACCGGATACACGGGCGAGCGCGGGGGAGAGGTGGTAGTCCCCAAAGCCGTTGCGGAACATCTGGCAAGCGCACTCACCGACGCCGGGGCAGTGCCGTGTGGCCTGGGAGCACGTGACACGTTGCGTCTCGAGGCGGGACTCCCGTTGTGGGGACACGAACTCGACGAGACGATCACGCCGCTCGAAGCCGGGCTGGGCTTCGCTGTGGTTCTTGGGCGTGAATTCACGGGATCGCGGGCACTGGAACGCCAACTCCAAGAGGGCGCAAACAAAGAACTGGTGGCCTTCCGATTCCCGGGACGCCAGATCGCCCGGTCCGGATCCAAGCTCAGATCCGGCGGTTCCACCGGAGAAGTCACCAGCGGCAACTTCAGCCCTATCCTCGAATGTGGGATCGGTGTTGGTTTCATGTCACCGCCGGTGCCAAAGACCGAGACGATAGAAGCTGAAATTCGGGGATCGTGGATCCAGGCCACACGGGCAGATCTCCCGTTCGTAGCAAGGGGTTGAGATGATTGCGAGCATCGCTGTTCCGACGGTCACCAAGTCCGGTATCGCCGAGCTGACCCGTACCTGGGCTCCGGCCGAGACGGCTCGGGCCGAGGTCGTCATCGTCCATGGAATCGCCGAACATTCCGGTCGCTACGAGCGCACCGGCTCGCTGCTGGCCGAACTCGGGTATTCGGTCACTGCCTTCGACTTGATTGGACATGGAGCAGCGGGGGGCACGCGTACCGACGTGGAGGACTGGGCCGAATTCCTCGATCAATTGGAAACCCACATGGTCGCGGTCAGGGCGACGGGCCTGCCCGTGGTTCTCATCGGTCACTCGATGGGTGGCACCATCGCCCTCGACTACTCGCTTTCCTCACGACCCGCACCCGATCTCTTGGTGCTGAGCGCCCCGGGAATTGCCGGTGGCAAAGCCTGGCAGAGATTGTTGGCACCCGTACTCGCCAAGCTGGCGCCCCGTCTGGCAATTCCAACTGCCATCAAGGGTGACCAGCTTTCATCCGATCCGGCCGTTGGGGAGGCCTATTTTGCGGATCCGCTGGTGTCCACGAAGGCGACAGCACGCATGGGCGCCGAACTCTTTGCCGCCATGGATCGAGTCAGCGCCAACCTCGCCTCATTGGCCATACCGACCCTGGTGCTGACCGGTGGATCCGACACCGTAGTTCCACCGGAGTCCTCGTTGCCGCTGGCAGCAGTGGCGGAGCGGGTGCTCTATCCGAAGCTCCGACATGAGCTCTTCAACGAACCCGAGGGTCCGACGGTGATCGCGGAAGTCGGGAAGTGGCTCGATTCCGCTCTCACGGTCGCGGACTGACCTCCACGCCCACCTCGGTGAGTCGAGGGGCGATGATGTCATTCCAGATCGAGGTCTTGACGTGGTCAGGACAAAACGCGGCCTCCAAGGCGGCTCTGGTCACTTTGGCGACGTCGTTGATCCCGAATTCGTGCCACTCGGCGAGAACGGACAGCTCTTTGGACATGGACGTGGACGACATCAACCTGTTGTCAGTGTTCACTGTCACGTTGAAACCGCCCCGATACAAGAGTCCGACCGGGTGTTCGGAGGGCGACCAGCCCTTCGTGTGCAGGTTCGAGGTCACGCACACTTCCATGGGGATCGCTCGCTCGATCAGCTCGCTCGCGAGCGGCCCGAACGATGTCAGTCGACCATTCTCCACAACGCAATCATCGATGATCTCGACCCCGTGCCCGATGCGGTCGGCGCCGCAGAAGTGAAGGGCTCGGCGAATCGAATCCACGCCGCCGTCCTCTCCCGCATGCAGAGTGACACCGAGCCCTGCAGACCGGACGGCTCTTATCGCCGCCAAGTGCTCATCGGGCGGATAGCCGCGTTCCCGGCCGGCAAGATCGAACCCGACCACGCCCGCGTCCGCATATCGAAGGCATAGGCCAGCCACCCGATCGGATCCGGGACGGTCTCTCATCGCGTCGAGAATCAATCCCCAATGGATCCCCGTGTGGGCAGATGCCTGGGCGAAACCCTCCAACGCCGATTCCACGACTGCCTCGGGAGCGAGTCCCTCATCCACGTTGAGGAGCGGAGCAAACCGAAGCTCGGCATACGCGACGCCGTCGGATGCCAGGTCCTCGAGGGATTGGCGGGCAACCAGTCGGATGGCTTCGGGTGTCTGCATGACGGCGACCGTGTAGCGGAAAGCTTCCAGATAACTTTCGAGGGACCCCGACCGGCCCTGGTCGAACCACTCTCCGAGAGCACCGGGATCACTTCGCGGCAATCGGATGCCGGCCCCGTCAGCCAGATCGAGAACGGTGTCCACCCGCAAACCCCCGTCGAGGTGATCGTGGAGCAGGACCGTCGGCAACACCATCGGCGACACGCTAGCCCGCAGACCCGCGTAAATACCCTCTTCCGCCCCGCCGCAACAGGAGAATGCCTACAGCGCAGATGGAGTGATACCGATGTCAAATGTGATGAAACGCGTCGGTGGCGATACTGCAGCGGGACCATGAGACAAGCGGAAGCTCACCTTCACCGCAGACTCAGACAGTTCTTCTACTCCGGGCTGCTTCTGTTCGGCTCGCTCACCTTCGTTCTCAGCCGCAATCTCGACCCGGTCGTGAACGTTGCGTTTGCGGTTCTGGGTCTGGCGACCGCTGGCAAGCATGTGCGATGGTCGCTCAGGAGCCTTCTCTTATTCGACCTCGTGGTCTCGCTCGTCGTTGCGTGGTTTGGAAGACCGCTGTTCGCAATCTCGCTCGCGATCGTGTCTGTCGCGGTCGGTGTTCTGATAGCCGAGGAGGATTGGACAAAGCGGGTCCTGTTGCTCGGCTGGACAGCCCTCGTGGGCGTGTGGGGAATCGTCATGATGCGACTCGACGTCACGCCCCCAGGGTTTGGGGCGGGCCGCATCGGCCTCGCCCGCTTGGTCACGGCCGCGGCGGCAGCGACAGTCATCACCCTGGCGGCGCAGGCAACCAGACGGATTCGGGACCTCGTCGTGGCGTCCGAGCGGAAGGAAGCCGAACTTGACCATCGTCTCACACAGCTGATCGCAGCGTCGTCGCTTCCGATGGCCATGACCCTCTCCGACGGCAGAATCGTCAACGCGAACTCCGCATTGGGTGAGCTTCTCGGGGTAGAACCATCCGAGCTCGTGGATCGATTC
>JBFJTO010000011.1:0-13406 GCA_041625295.1 Acidimicrobiia bacterium
AACTCGTGAGCGGGATCATCTGATCGGCGTCTGCGTCGGCCGGTGACCCGAGGCGGGAATTCCCGCCCTGTGACCATTCCAGATGAGAAGAAGTTCACCGTGCCAAAGGTCCCTATCGGCGTGCCAAGGCGACAGTCACGCTGGAAACCCGTGAGATGGTTTCCTGCACCCTTGAAAACAGCCGCCGTCGGCATCGCCGATCGTGGTTCCGACGCCGGGCCTCTAAATCCGATCCGGGGGCCCCGC
The DNA here is from genome assembly GCA_041625295.1 of Acidimicrobiia bacterium. Taxonomy (GTDB): domain Bacteria; phylum Actinomycetota; class Acidimicrobiia; order Spongiisociales; family ZC4RG35; genus JBFGRR01. The sequence continues at coordinate 247 of JBFJTO010000011.1, forward strand.
ACCGTGTCCCTTCTGATGGTCGCCATCGCCCTGACCGCCTGTGCCGGGCAGGCCCTGCCCGTCGTGGACATCGGAGCCCGGCTGCCCGTTCCAGCGGCCGCCAGCACCGAAGTCGCACCCATCCGGATCGCCGTGGCAGCCATTCTGTCTCCTGAGAGCTCCTTCGACGCCTACCAGGGCATCGCCGACTATCTCCAAGAGACAATCGGAAGGCCGGTTGAGCTGGTGCAGCGGCGGACCTACCGGGAAGTCAACGACCTGGTGGCCACCGGGGAAGTCGACATCGCATTCGTCTGCACCGCCGCCTATGTGTTCGGACACGACACATTTGGCATGCAATTGCTGGTCGCCCCCCAGATCGGAGGATCGACCACCTACCGATCGAGTTTGATAGTCCGTGCGGATAGCAAAGCGGCATCCATTGCCGACCTCCGGGACGCCGTCTTCGCTTTCACCGACCCATGGAGCATGACCGGGCACATATACCCCGTGTCTCTGGTCGAGGCCATTGGCAGCGGCCCGGACGACTTCTTCTCGATGACCTTTTACACGTACAGCCACGACCGGGCCATCGCCGCCGTCGCCGATGGCGTGGCGGATGCGGCCGCGGTAGACAGTCTGGTTCTCGACGCCGAACTCGCATCCGACCCCGGCCTTGGGGCCCGGATCCGGGTCATCGAGGATTCCCGGGAGTTCGGGATTCCGCCGGTGGTGGTCTCGCCCACCACGCCGCTCACGCAACGGGCGCTGATCTCCGAAGCGCTGCTGGCGATGGCCGACGACCCCCGAGGGAGACTCGCGCTGGCACGACTCGGATTCGATCGTTTCGTCGAGATCGACGACGCCGCCTATGAAGGTGTGCGGCAGGTGATCTCCGACTCGGGTATCTCGCCGTGACCACCGGTTCGCCCAACCGGCGCCAGAAGATGTCGACCGCGGGCGCAGCGCGAGCCGCTGACCGGCTGCTCCGGATGGCGGGATCGGTGAGCATTAGCACCAAGATCCTTGGAATCGTCCTGGCGCTGACCGCCCTGCTGGGAGCCGGCGTGACCTGGCAGGTCCGGCACTCACTCCAGACCATCCTGGCCAGCGAGCTCGACAGCAGGGGTAGTGCGGTGGCCTCCGACATCGCCGCCCGCTCCACCGATCCGATTCTCGTCAACGACCTATACGCATTGAACGAACTTCTCATGGCCACGGTCGCCAACCACACGGATGCCATATACGCTTTCGTGACCGACCGTGACGGGAACGTTCTCGCACACACGTTCGGTCCCGACGGATTCCCGGTTGCGCTTCTCGATCTCTACGAGCCGGACCGGGCGGCCGGGGTCAACCAGCTCACCTACCGCTCGGGTAGCGAGGCGATCCACGACTTCAGAACCTCCATCTTCGGTGGGCGACTCGGTGAGGTGAGGATCGGATTCAGTGAGTCGAGGCTCGCCGCGAGCGTCAATGCCGTCTCGGGCCAGCTCCTCTTGACCACGGCCGCAGTCGGAGTCGCGGGCATCTTGGCGGCGGTGTTTCTCACCTGGCTGCTTACCCGGCCAATCCTCGATCTGGTATCCACGACCCGGCGTGTGGGATCTGGCGACCTGTCCACGAGGGCGGAGGTGAAGGCCCAGGATGAGATCGGATCCCTGGCGACCGCTTTCAACTCGATGGTGGCCGATCTCGAAGCCAGCCAGACGTTGATCGCCGAAGACCAGCGCGTCCGCAAACGCTTGCTCGAACAGTTGATCGGCGCCCAGGAGGAGGAGAGGAAACGGATCGCAAGAGAGCTGCACGACGGGGTCGGCCAATCTCTGAGTTCGATCAGACTGGGCGTTTCGGTGCTCGCTCGGGCGAATGGTCACGCCAACCAGAAGCGTCTCGATGATCTGGCCGTGCTCGCCGACGAGACTCTCGCCGCGGTGCGCGCCCTCGGCCGCGACCTGAGGCCGAGCGCGCTCGACGACCTGGGTCTTGAAGCGGCGATGGAGCGTCACGTCGAGGAGTTTCGGAGTCGCTATCCGGAGATCTCCGTCGACCTGCACTACGGCATCCCCGACCGTGCAGATCCGGCCGTGGAGATAGCCCTCTACCGGATCTTTCAGGAGGCGATGACCAACTCGGCCCGGCATAGCGGGTGCGGTACGATCAGCGTGGTCGCCTCCACGAGCGGAAAGACGATCAAGGCCATCGTCGAGGACGACGGATGCGGATTCGACTTCGAGTTCGCACGGAGATCGGGATCCAGCGTGGGGATCCATGGCATGGCGGAACGAGCCGAACTGCTCGGAGGCTCGGTGATCATCGAGAGCGGCACAGGAGGTACCACCGTGTTCATAGAGGTCCCCGCATGATGCGGATCGCTCTCGTCGACGACCACGCGGTGATGCGGGCTGGTCTCAAGTCGCTGCTCGAGACACAGCCGGACATGGTTGTCGTGGGTGAAGCCGGCGACGGGATCGAATGCCTGGAGATGATCGAGAGGTGCCGGCCTGACACCGTTGTGTTGGACATCAACATGCCCCGCTGCAACGGCATAGAAGCCCTCACCAAGATCCGGGATCTCTTTCCGGACACCAAGGTGCTGGCTCTCACCATGCACGACGACCTCGCCTACCTCAGACGGGTGATCTCCTCGGGAGGCGCCGGGTTCGTTCTGAAGCAGTTTGCCGCCGAAGAGCTTCTAGGGGCCATCCGGGCAGTGGGCGAAGGCGGCCTCTATCTTCATCCCCGCCACGCCAAGGTGTTGCTGGAAGACCAGCTGGATGCCGTCAGACCAGCCGAAGACAACCTGGAAGCGCGGTACCGGAGCCTCAGCGAGCGAGAGATCGAGATCTTCGAACTCACCGCCCTGGGACACCGAAATACCGAGATCGCCGAGAAGCTGTTTCTAAGCGTCAAGACCGTCGAAACCTACCGCGCCCGGATGATGCGCAAGCTCGCAATCGGCAGCCGGAGCGAACTGGTCCGCGCCGCCATCGACCTCGGCATTCTCACCTGACAGGTCAAACCAGGGAAAACCACTACACGCTCACGCACTCCCGTGGGGGTTTCCCCTGGATCTTCGCGAGAAAGAGCGCCGTGAATCCCGACACGATCTGGGATTTCAACCGCTGTGAGCCGCTCTCAACGCCCGGTCAAATGAGGCTGTCGGCGCCCCGTCCGACACTGGAGGAAAGAGCCATGCCCGAACTGCTGCAACAGGAAAGTGTCCTGGTGCGCATGCGGAAGGACATCGAGCGCACTCTGGCCAAGCCACTAGACCAACGCCATTGGGCGATGGTCATCGACTTGCGCAAGTGCGTCGGATGTCATGCTTGTGCGGTCAGTTGCGTAGCCGAGAACAAACTGCCACCCGGCATCGTGTATCGGCCGGTGCTGGAGACAGAGATCGGGACCTACCCGCATGTCTCGCGCCGGTTCATGCCGAGACCGTGCATGCAGTGCGATGAGCCACCATGCGTCCCGGTGTGCCCGGTCAGTGCCACCTGGAAACGCGCCGACGGGATAGTCGAGATCGACTACGAGCAGTGCATCGGATGTCGCTACTGCATCACCGCGTGCCCTTACTCGGCCAGAACGTTCGACACCGGACACACATACACCGAGTCCACGGTCCAGCAGATGGACTACGAACTGCTGCCCGCCTTTGAATACGGAAAGGCGTGGCCGCGCGACGACGGATCTCCGATAGGCAACGTTCGCAAGTGCACCTTCTGTGTGCATCGGCTCGAAGCCGGGCTCTTGCCGGCATGTGTGACCACATGCATCGGCATGGCCAACTACTTCGGCGACTCGACCGACCCCGATGCCCTGGTCTCCGAGCTGATCGCCGAGCCCAACGCCATCCGTCTCAAAGAAGAGATGGGCACCGAACCGTCCGTCTGGTACCTGGTGTAAGGAGGCGATGGATATGACAAGAACTACACAAAGAATCGCCTGGGGGCTCGCCATCGTCGGCTTCGGAGTCGGACTCGTTGGTCTCATCCAGCGAATCAGCGAAGGCCACCAGATGGCGAACTACGGAAGCTACATCCCGTGGGGACTCTGGGTTGCCGGATACATCTATCTGATCGGGTTGTCGGCAGGAGCATTCCTGCTCTCGACCCTCGTGTACGTCTTCAGAGTCAAGCGACTCGAGAAGATCGGCAAGCTGGCCCTGTTCACGGCACTGGTCACTCTGTTCGGGGCATTGCTGCTCGTCTGGGTCGACCTCGGTCACCCGATGCGAGCCTGGCGATTGGTAGCCAAGACCCACTTCACGTCCATGATGGGATGGATGGCTTGGTTCTATCTGAGCTATTTCGTTCTCCTGCTCGTGGAGCTCTGGTATGCGATGCGGGCCGACCTCGCCAGATGCAGCAACGAACCAGGACTGAAGGGTCGCCTCTGTGGCTTCCTGACATTTGGAAAGGACGAGGTGAGCCAGGCCGCCGTGGCACGTGACAACGGCATCCTGCGCATCCTGGGCTCCATTGGCGTCCCTCTCGCCATCGCATTCCACGGTGGTGTGGGCGCCCTATTCGGAGTCATCGGAGCGAGGCCGTTCTGGCATGGAGGCCTGACGCCGATCGTGTTCCTGGTCGGAGCCCTCGTGTCGGGCGGCGCCCTGCTCGCATTCATCACCGTTGTCTGGGGTCCCGGCCGGGGAACGGAAGCCCACCGCTCGACGGTGGTCTTCCTCGGTCAGATCGTCCTGGGGTTGGTGGCACTCGATCTGCTTCTGGAGTGGGCCGAGTTCTCCACCGGGCTGTTCTCGGCGGTGCCGTCGCTGACCGACTCCATCACCGCGGTGATGTTTGGACCGTATTGGTGGGTCTTCTGGTTGGTGCACCTCGTGCTCGGGACGGCCATACCGGCGGGTCTGTTGCTGTTCCGGCGCAAGTCGGTTGCGGCGATCGGCTGGGCCGGTGCCCTGATCGCAGTCACGTTCCTCTCGGTCAGGTTGAACATCGTCCTGCCCGGTCTGGCAGTCGAGGAACTGGAAGGGCTCAAGACGGCATTCACGGGCCCAGGGTTGAGCTTCGAGTACTTCCCGAGCGTCGGTGAGTGGCTCGTGCTCGTGTGGACGCTTTCACTTTCGGGATTGGTGTTCCTGTTCGGATACCGATACCTGCCCATTGTCCGAGACAAGGAGGTGGCCTGACATGGCCGACCAACGGTTTGAATCTTTGGTGGAGAAACCGGCTGACCTGGCCGACGAGGGTGCGTTCCCTGTCTCCAGGCGGGACTTCATCAAGACGAGCGCTCTGGTCGGTGGGACCATGGCCTTTGCGGGATCAGTTCCCGCCCTCACCAACCTGGCCGGGCCCCAGCTGGCGTCCCCTGCCGCCTTGGCGGCTGGACCCTATCCGCTCAACGACCCCACCAACGTGCTCTACAGCGTGTGTCTCAACTGTCACACCGCATGCACCATCAAGGCGAAGGTTCAGGATGGAGTGGTCGTCAAGATCGACGGCAACCCCTACAGCCCCATGAACCTGATGCCGCACCTGCCGGAGAGCACGCCCCTTGCGGTGGCGGCCAAGGAAGACGCCAAGCTGTGCCCGAAAGGCCAGGCGGCCGTCCAGATCGCCTACGACCCGTATCGGGTTCGCAAGGTGCTCAAGCGAGCCGGCAAGCGCGGTGAGAACAAGTGGACGTCCATCTCATTCGACCAGTTCATTCAAGAAACGGTCGGTGGAGGCGATCTGTTCGGCGAGGGCAAGATCGACGGCCTCGACGCCATCTACGTCCTGAGGGATCCCGATCTGGCCAAGGAGCTCGCGGCCGACACAGACGCTGTGGTTGCCGGCGACATGACCATCGACGACTTCAAGTCGAAGCATGCCGCCCATCTCGACGTTCTCATCGACCCCGACCATCCGGATCTCGGTCCCAAGAACAACCAGTTCGTGTTCCAGGGAGGACGCGTGGAGCACGGCAGAAAGGAGCTTGCGAAGCGCTACACGTATGACGGGTTCGGCTCCACCAACTTCTACCTGCACACCACCATTTGCGAGCAGAGCCACCACATCGCCTACGACATGCTGACGGGAAAATCCCACATGAAGCCCGACTTGATGTCGAGCGAGTTCGTGGTGTTCTTCGGAACCGGCGCCTTCGAGGCCAACTTCGGCCCGACTCAGATGACGGAGCTGGTGACGGACTCGATGATCCGACACAACTTCAAGTTCGCGGTGGTCGATCCGCGGCTATCGAAGACCGCTGCCAAGGCCTGGAAGTGGATCCCGATCCAACCCGGCACCGACGCGGCACTGGCCATGGGAATGATCCGCTGGATCATCGACAATGGCCGCTACGACGCCGGTTATCTGACGCCTCCGAGCGCGTCAGCCGCTGAGGCGGTGGGAGAGGTTTCCTATTCGGATGCCACCCATCTGGTCCGCCTGGACGAGATGGTCTTCCTCTCGGCCGGCGACGCCGGGCTCGAAATCCCCAAGGACGAGAGCGGCAATCCACTGTCGGGCGTTCGCGTGGTCATGACCGAGCGCGGTCCCGCCACCGACGTCGAAGCTCCCTCGGGAATCCTCGAAGGCGACTTCACCGTCAACGGCATAGCCGTGAAACCGGCGTTCCAGCTTCTCGCGGATCGGGTCAGAGAGAAGACTCTCGCCGAATACGCGGAGATGGCGGGAATCCGCGAGTCCGAGATCATCGATCTCGCATTCGAGCTCACCGCTCACGGGAAGAAAGCCGCTGTCGAGCTGTACCGGGGACCGGTCCAGCACACCAACGGCTACTACAACGCCCAGGCGATCATTCTGCTGAACGCTTTGATCGGCAACGTCAATCACAAGGGCGGCCTGACCGAGGGCGGAAGCCACTATCACGAGGACGGATCCAAGGCCGGTCAACCGTTCCCCAAGGGCACGCTCGTCGGCGCACCGGGCGGAATGAAGAAATGGGGTATCCACCTCAACAGGGAGAAAGACACCTACGAGAAGAGCACGATCTTCACGGGTTACCCGGCCAAGCGGCCGTGGTATCCCTTCACGAGCGAGCTCTATCAGAACATCATTCCCAGTGCTGCGGCCGGTTACCCGTACCCGATCAAGGCCCTCTTCATCCAGAAGGGGACACCGATCCTGGCATCGCCGGCGGGCCATCTCCAGATCGAGATGTTGCGGGACTCATCGAAGATCCCCTTGGTGATCTCGTGTGACATCGTCATCGGTGAGACCTCCATGTACGCCGATTACGTCCTCCCGGACATCACCTTCCTGGAACGGTGGGGAACGCCTCACACCACGCCGGCGGTGCTCACCGCGGTGAGCAAGATCCGCCAGCCCGTGATGGCCCCACTCACCGAAGAGGTCACCGTGGATGGCCAGGTGATGCCGATCTCCATGGAGGCCTTCTTCATCGCCACCGGCAAGGCTCTGGGAATGCCCGGGTTTGGCAAGGATGGACTGGGAGAAGGCTGGAGTTTCGATCGACCCGAGCAGTTCTACATGGCCATGGCAGCCAACCTCGCGTTCGGTGACAAGGAAGACGGCTCCGAGACGCTGCCGGCAGCCGACGATGAGGAGATGCGGATCTTCCGCGAAGCCCATCGCCATCTGCCCAAGTCGGTGTTCGACGAGAACGTTCTGGCCTCATCGGTGCCGGCGGCGTTGTGGCCGAGTGTCGTGTATCTGCTCAACCGGGGCGGACGCTTCAAGTCGTCCGAGGCGGCTTACTCGGGTGATTGGATCAAGAAGCAGTGGAAGGGACGCTGGAACCTGTACGTCGAAAAGGTCGCCAAAGGGCGTAACAGCCTGACCGGTGAGCACTTCGATGGGCTACCCCGAGTGGACCCGGTCACGGATGCCACAGGCAAAGTGGTCGACGACCCCGGCTTCGATCTGACGCTGATCACCTACAAGGAGGTCGAGGGAGGCCAGAGCCGGACCATCAGTTCGGCGTGGCTCCATGAGGCGATACTGCCCGAGAACTTCATCCTCATGAACAACCGGGACGCCAAAGCCAGGGGACTCAAGAGTGGCGACGAGGCGACCATCGTCTCAGCCACACTTCCCGACGCCCGCTTCGACCTGGGCGATGGCCGCACCTACACGGTCAAAGGCAAGGTCAAGGCGATCGAGGGCATGAGGCCGGGAACGGTGGCGGTGTCGTGGAGCTACGGCCACTGGGCCTACGGATCCAACGATGTCGTCATCGACGGCGAACTCGTGAAGGGCGAGCACCGGCGCGGCTCGGGCACCGTCCCCAATCCGGCGATGCGAATCGACCCCGTGATGGGCGACGTTTGCCTGACCGACATGATCGGTGGTAGCGCCAGTTTCTACGACACCAGGGTTCGCGTCGAATCGATCTGACGACGCCTGACTCAGAGAGGGGACCGGGAATCCCGGTCCCCTCTCTGTTGAAGGGGGGACCGTGGCAGTCGTCGCGGGTCCGGTGATGACCCAGTCTTGGGGGACTAGACCCAGTATCCGTCCATCCGGGCGAGAACCTGGAGCATGGTCTCATCCGATCCGCCGCCGATGGAACCAACCCGGCCGTCTCTCAGGTAGCGGGCGGTCCAGGTCTCCTCCATGTATCCGACCCCACCGTGGAACTGAAGACACCAGTCGGCGAGCTCCCTGCTCAACCGGCCCGACTTGATCTTGGCGATTGTGGCAAAGCGGGTGGTGTCGTCGCCACGCATCTTGGCTTCGGCGCACGTGTAGTTGTAGTGCTTGAGCAGGTCCAACTCGGCGGCCAACTCGGCCAGTTTGTACTGGATGTACTGGTTCTTGAGAAGCGGTTTGCCAAAGACGACCCGGTCTTTCAAATAGGCTCGGGTCCTCTCGAGAGCTCGTTCCATGCCTCCGACCGCCTGGTACGAGGCCCACATTCGCTCGCCCACGAACTGGGCCATCTGCTGCTGGAACCCCATGCCCACGGTCCCGACGGCGTTCTCGAGCGGCACACGCACATCTGTGAACGAGAGGAGACCGGTGTCCGAGGCGCGCATGCCCAGCTTGTCGAGTTTCCGGCTGACTTCGAAACCGGGAGCATCTGTCGGAACGATGATCTGGCTCATACCCTGGTAGCCGCCCTCGTCGGATGTGCGGGCCAATACACACAGCCAATCCGCCTGGATGGAGTTGGTGATGTAGATCTTCGATCCGTTGACCACCCACTCGTCACCGTCTTGAACGGCCTTGGTGCGAATGGCGGAGACATCAGAACCCGCATCTGGTTCGGTCACGGCTATGGCGGCCACCGCTTCACCGCGCAGGGCGGGAGCGAGGTAGCGCTCCTTCAGTTCGGCGGTCCCGAACTCGTTGAGGGATGGCGTTGCCATGTCCACCTGGACTCCCAGCGCCATCCCGATCGAACCGTGGTCGGCCCGTCCGATCTCCTCGGCAAGGACGACCGTGAAGAGGTGGTCGGCACCCTGACCCCCGTATTCGGGGTCGTACTCGAGACCGATGAACCCGAGGGAGGCCATCTGTTGGAAGACTTCTCGAAGAGGGATGATCCCGTCGGCCTCCCAGCCCTCGACCCTGGGGTTGACCTGCTCTTCGACGAATGAGCGCACCAGCCGACGAAACTCGTGGTGCTCGAGTGTGAATGGCATCGTCACTCCGGACTCGGCGATGCCACGACGCTAGCTCCGATCCGACAGCGGGAGATGCCCTTGCACGAGCACGCGGGCGCTAACGCGCTCGCGTGCCGTGTGGACTGGGTGGTGTCGGGTCAGGACTGGATCGCGTTGGCCCTTCCGGGAATCGATGCCACGAATCCAACGTGGCCGGTCCAGGCGTGAGCCATCTCTGCGATGTGGCCGCCGCCCCTCGTCGAGGCCATCACGCCGATGTGGCCCGGCATTGACATCTGCGCCTCACAGTCGGCTGACATCTCGGTCGAAGCCTGGGCGGTTGCCGGCAGGACACCAAGGGCGAGGCCCACGGCAATCGTTGCGAATGTCTTGCGATACTTCATTGAACCTCCTCGTTCCCGGCGAGGATCTCACCGCCGGATCAAGGTTGTTCACGCGACATCATGAAGGTTTTGTAACGCGCCACCCGCTCACATGTTGCGCCGGTACTTGCCACCAACTTCGAAGAGAGCGTCGGACATCTGGCCGAGAGAAGCCACCTTGGCCGCCGACATGAGCTCTTCGAATGTGTTCTCGCCGTGGACCGCCGCCGTCTGAAGGGCCGCCAACGCAACAGGAGCCGTGGCGGCGTTGCGAGCTTGAAAGGCGCGCAGATTGGCGATTTGGAGGTCCTTGTCACCGTCGGTGGATCGGACCACTTCGTCGGGGATCACAAACGGGGAGCCTTCCTTGGACAGGAACGTGTTCACCCCGACGATCGGGTACTCCCCTGACTCCTTGAGACGCTCGTAATAGAGCGATTCCTCCTGGATCTTGGTGCGTTGATACTGGCGCTCCATGGCGCCAAGCACACCGCCGCGACTGCTGAGACGTTCGAATTCGAGCAGCACTGCCTCCTCGACCAGATCCGTCAACTCCTCGATGATGAACGAACCCTGCATCGGGTTCTCATTCTTGGCCAGGCCAAACTCGCGGTTGATTATCAGCTGGATCGCCAGCGCCCGCCGTACCGAGTCCTCTGTAGGAGTGGTTATCGCCTCGTCGTAGGCGTTGGTGTGCAAGCTGTTGCAGTTGTCGTAGACCGCGTACAGGGCCTGCAGAGTGGTCCTTATGTCGTTGAAGCCGATCTCCTGCGCGTGCAGGGACCGGCCCGAGGTCTGAATGTGATACTTGAGCATCTGGGACCGCTCGTTGGCCCCATAACGGAACCTCATCGCCTTGGCCCAGATCCGGCGGGCAACCCTTCCGATCACCGCATATTCGGCATCGATCCCGTTCGAGAAGAAGAACGAGAGATTGGGAGCGAAGTCGTCGATGTCCATACCTCTGGCCAGGTAGTACTCGACAAACGTGAACCCGTTGGCGAGAGTGAACGCCAGTTGGGTTATCGGGTTCGCGCCTGCCTCCGCCATGTGATATCCCGAGATCGAGACCGAATAGAAGTTCCTCACGTCGTTCTCGATGAACCACTCCTGGATGTCTCCCATCATTCGCAGCGCGAATTCGGTCGAGAAGATGCAGGTGTTCTGAGCCTGATCCTCTTTGAGGATGTCCGCCTGGACCGTGCCCCGCACGCTTGAAAGCGTCTCCGCCCGGATCTTCTCGTAGACGTCAGGGGGCAGCACCTGGTCGCCGGTGACACCGAGAAGCATCAGCCCGAGACCGTCGTGCCCATCGGGAAGCTCACCGCTGTACCGGGGCCGGTTCGGGCCCAACAGCTCGTCGACCCGGGCCGAGACCTGCTCCTCGAGCCCGTTGGCGGTGATGAACCGCTCGCACTGCTGGTCGATGGCAGCATTGAGGAAGAACCCGAGAATCATCGGCGCCGGGCCGTTGATCGTCATCGAAACCGACGTCGCCGCATCCACCAGGTCGAAACCCGAATACAGCTTCTTGGCGTCATCGAGCGTCGCGATCGACACGCCGGAATTTCCGACCTTGCCGTAGATGTCGGGCCGCTCATGAGGATCGTTTCCATAAAGGGTCACCGAATCGAATGCTGTTGAGAGGCGCTTGGCGGGCATCGATGCCGCCAGATAATGAAAGCGGCGGTTGGTCTGCTCGGGCGGTCCCTCTCCCGCGAACATGCGAGTGGGATCCTCCGCGGTGCGTTTGAGCGGATAGATGCCCGCCGTGTATGGGAACCGGCCGGGCACGTTCTCCTGCAACAACCACCGCAACCGGTCGCCCCATCCCTGATAGCGGGGAAGGGCGACCTTGCGAACGCGGGTGTGCGAGATGGTCTCGTGCGCCAGCGGGACGCTGATCTCCTTGCCGCGCACGTGGTAGACGAAACGATCACCGTCATACTCGGCTTCCGTCGCCTCCCATCGCTCCAGTTCCCTCCGATTGGCGGGATCGAGACGCTCCCCCACCTCTTCGACCAACCTGTCGATCGCTTCGGTCGCGCCATCGACCCCGACGAGGTTTCGTGCACCTTCGAGTCGGTATAGATCCTGGGCGATCGCCGACTGCCGCTCTGCGATTCGGTCGTAGCCGCGGAGCTCATCGACGATCTCCGACAGGTAGCGCTGCCTCTCGGAAGGAACGATGTGAAGTTTGGCCTCGTCGTCGAGAGGCAAATCGATCGATGTGGCGAACTCGTGTCCCGTCTTTCGCTCGAGTGTCTCGAGCAGATACCGGTAGAAACGGTTGGTACCCGGGTCGTTGAAGTCGGAGGCCACGGTCAGGTGGACGGGTAGGTCCTCGTCGGGTCCATCGAAGATCTTGTGGTTGCGCCGGTACTGCTTTCGAACATCCCGGAGGGCATCCAACGCTCCCTGCTTGTCTGCCTTGTTGATGGCAACCAGATCGGCGAAATCGAGCATGTCGATCTTCTCCAACTGGGTCGCGGCGCCGTATTCGGGTGTCATCGCATACAACGAGACATCGGAGAAGTCGACGATCTCGGTGTCGGACTGCCCGATTCCCGAGGTCTCGAGAATCACCAGATCGAATCCAGCCGCCCGAACCACATCCAGAGACGACTTCGCGGCCGGCGACAGCGCCAGGTTGGGTTGACGGGTCGCCAGCGACCGCATGAACAGGTTTGGATGCGGTATCGAGTTCATGCGGATTCGGTCGCCGAGAAGCGCACCCCCTCCCTTCCGCTTGGATGGATCAACGGAAATAACCGCCACCCTGCGCTCCGGGAAGTCGAGCAGAAATCGGCGAAGAATCTCATCGATGAGCGACGACTTGCCCGAGCCGCCAGTTCCCGTGATTCCCACTACCGGAACCTTCGACCCCGAGGCCATGACGGCGATCTCGGCGAACAGACTCTCGTATTTGTCGGGGTGATTCTCCGCGGCAGAGATCAACCGGGCCAGCAGTCTCGGCGGCGCATCGGAGACGTCGTGGGAGCCGAGGTCACCCAGCTCACCGGTCGGGAAGTCGCTGGAGGCCAGCATGTCATCGACCATGCCCTGAAGACCCAGCCTTCGACCCTCGTCAGGTGAGTAGATCCGGGCCACTCCTTCGGCCTCCAGCAGGGCGCCTTCCTCGGGAAGAATCGTGCCTCCGCCACCGCCGAAGATCCGAACATGGTCACAATCCCGTTCCCTCAGCAGGTCGCGCAGATACCGATAGAACTCCATGTGGCCGCCCTGATACGAGG
>JBFJTO010000012.1:0-13086 GCA_041625295.1 Acidimicrobiia bacterium
ATGGGCGCCAAGACAATGAGTCCCTCACCGCGAAGGCGGGCCGCATCGAAATTTGCGAAGTCGTCATCACGGCCGTGCAGCACCAGGGGCATGTAACCGGCCCGAGACCGGCGCAGGTGGGGGGCCCGATGGTGGTGTTACCGATGTCGGCGTCCACGTAGGCCACGGTCCGGCCCGCTTCCAGGGCCACCATCGCCATGGCGATCGAGTAGGTGGTTTTTCCGGTGTCCATTCCCCCGAGCACCATCACGGTGGATGCGTGCTTGGCAGCGTCATTGAGAATCTGTTCGACCGACGTGGACATGTGGGGATGGTACCGGCCTGTTGCCGCGCCGAGATCGCGCCCCTTAAGCTGCCCAGACCTGGAGGGAGTCCATGCCGACGATCAACTTCCTATCCGACTTCGGAGTTGCCGACGAGTTCGTGGGCGTCGTTCACGGCGTGATTGCCCGAGTCGCCCCCGAGGTCAGGGTGATCGACGTCACCCACGGGGTACCGCGCGGCAACGTGCGAGCAGGTGCCCTGGCGCTTTTGCGAGCCGTCCAGTATCTGCCGGACGGTGTCTTCCTCGCCGTCGTCGACCCCGGTGTGGGCACCCCCAGGAAAGCGATCGCCGCCGCGACCGCGGTGGGGGTGTTCGTGGGCCCAGACAACGGCTTGCTGTCCCCTGCGGTTGCCCTCGTCGGAGGGGCGACGTCGATCGTTTCCATCGAGAACCCCGAGTTCAGGATTCCCAGCCATGGATCGACCTTTCAGGGCCGGGACGTGTTCGCGCCCGCCGCTGCTTCGCTCGCAAACGGGGATGCGACCATCGACGATCTCGGGCCGGTGCTCGATTCCACCCAGTCTCTCCTGTTGCCTCTGCCGGAGGCCGGCGAGGGGGTCGTTTCCGGAGAAGTGTGGTGGGTTGACGGTTACGGCAATGCTGAAACAAACATCACGCCCGAGGATCTGGAGAGCCAGGGCCTTCACCCTGGTGCGGTGATCGAAATCCGGGTCGGAGCCCAGACCCGCGATGTCCCTTGGGTGAGCGCCTTTGCCGATGTCGACCCGGGACAACCCCTCGCCCACGTCGACTCGGCCGGCCTGATCTCTATCGCTGTTCGTGGCGGCAGCGCCGCCAGTCAATTCGCTCTCTCCGACGGGACGGGGATCAGAGTGGCAAGCCCCGGACCGAAAAGAGCCAAATGACGAAGGCCGCTCCGATCAGGAGAAGGAGAGCGGCAATCACGAGAGCGGTTCCGGGTCGCACGCCGGGATTCTCGCAGGAGATGACCTCCAACGCGGTGAAGCCCCCCGGGCAAGGGGGCTTCACCCTCAGAGAGTGTGGCGGCTCGCCGTGGGGCGGGCTGGGAGGCTATCCGATCACACCTTGGGCTGAACGTGCCCTGTGGCATGAACTGGCGAGTCCATCACCCTCAGGCCGGGATTATCCCAGCAAAGGTGCGTATCGGCTGGGATTGGTGTCGGCTTGAGTGAATTCTTCATCGAGTTTCTGACGCGGTCGGGGTGTCATCTCTGCGATGAGGCTGCACCCATCGCCTTCAAAGTGGCGAGGCTCATGGCCACCCGGGTCGTTGTCACCGACATCGATTCCGATCCGGAGATGGCGGTGGACTGGGATCTGCGGGTCCCGGCCGTTCTCGATGTCGACGGCAAAGTTCTCTGCGAAGGACTCATCAGCTTTCGGTCACTCCTCGGGGCCGTGGCGATGGCACGACTGCGACGATTAGTGGGTGGCTCCGGCCGTGGGTGAGCCGTCCGCCGGTGGAGCGGCGTCGGTTGCAGTCACCAGGCCGCAATCGGCCAGAACCGCGTCCTGTTCGCCCCCGCCGAATCTGATGCGCTCATAGGAGACAACCGATGCGATCTGCTCGGCGGTGAGGCTGGCCCCAAACGCGGGCATGCCTCCATTGATCGGCTTTCCGAGAGCGCTGTAGGTTGTCTTACCGGCGGCGGTGAATCCCCTCGAACCGAGAGTCACCCATTCAATCTGATCGGGACAGGAAGGAAAGTCGTTGAGCAAAGTGGCCAGTGCAGGTCCAACCCCACCGCCACCGTTGGCTCCGTGGCAGGCCGCACACGTTGTGAACAGTTGCTCTCCAACCGACAGCTGAGCGGAGGCGCCGCCCACCGTTCCCCGTCCCTCGAAGGGGGAACCATCGCAGTTCTCGACTGCTCCGGTGACCCGATCGGGTGCGAGTTCGAAGCCGCCCGATTGGCAGCCACCACTGCCGCCGGCGATGTGGGCCAGGCCGAACAGAGGGATGATCACAAAGGCGATCGCCAGCCATCGGGGAGTGGAGGTTCGGGCCCGGTCCCTCCATGTCAAGTAAGAGTCCACCGGTCGATCCGCGGCGATGTCGTCGGCCATGACCGGTGCCGAAGCAGCCACCGGCGCAGTGGGCTGAGCGGTCGCTGGTTCGGCCGGAGCGGGTGAATCCGCCGGGCCGGCAGGAGGTGTCACAGTTGCCGCCGGGGCGGGAGCGCTTGCCGGCTCGGGAGCTTTCCCACCAGACCAGGTCGCCAACACGTCCTCAACGCTGGTCCCGGTTGCTTTGGCGCGGGCGCGAGCAGATCGTTCGACCAAATCCTCGGGGGCATTCAACGCCGATGCTGCGGTTGAGAGTTCTTCGGTCATCTCACTTCGACTCCTGCATGTAAGCAACCAGGGATCCGAGTTGGCTTGTCCCCAGGGCCCGGTAGGAACCATGGCTCTCCGAGGAGGTGAGCAACACCTGGATCTCCGCTTTTGTCAGCCGCGAGCCGACATGGGCGAGGTCCGGTCCAAAGCGGCGATTCCCGAGGACCTGATTGGAATCGGCGATCGTGACGCCGCCGAGTCCGGCGTCGGCGGCGATCCTGCGCACCTGCTGGGTGTGGCATGCCGCGCATCCCTCGGCCAGATATGTGGCTCTTCCGGCCTGTCCGGCAGGACTGAGTGGGACGGCAGATGTGTACACGCCGTTCCCGGGCGCAGGAATCGAAGGTGCCATCATCCCCAGGAACAGAGAGATGGCGAGCACCCCGATCGCGGCTGACGTCACCCGGAACGGGTTCTCGCCCCTGTTCCCTTGTGTGGTGGCGGGATCGGCGACCGATTTGTTCATGGTTCCATCTGCTCGGTCACTCATGATCGGCTCCCTGGGGCATCAAGATCGCCCGTAGGCCGGCGTCTCCCGAGGTCACCGCCGCGAGGATGTTGAGCCCGAACATGGCCAGTCCGGCCAGGGTGACCAACGCGGTGATCACGGCGACAAACATCAGGCCACGCCCTGCCCAAGACCAATCGGCTCCGGCGTCGACGAATGCCCCCGCAAACGATCCGCCCGCCCACTGGAACCCCTGCAGTACCCCGGCGACCATCAGCAAGGCTCCGGTTACCAGAGCACCCGACACGGTGAAATTGATGTGTCGGCGACACTTCTCTTCCGAGACCAGGGCGGTCATCTCCGGGATCGCTCGGTACGCCCACCCGGCCACGAACAGGCTGCCGGCGCCAAACAGCGTCATGAACTCGAGACCGTCCCAGAAGGCGGTGAAGCCCACCAGCGCTGATGCGGACCCGAACGAGGCCGCCGATGTGATTGCGGAACCGAACACGACGATGGCCAGCGCCCACAGGGTCGCTCGTAGGAAGACTGGCGGTTCGGCGAGGGAGTCGAGGGCAGCCAGCGAGATCGCCATGGCATTGGCGAGAGCCGCTACCGGGAGGGCGAGTGTGAGCACCGAGGCTATCTCGGCAAGCCAGGCCGGAGTGGGACCGAAAGACAGCTGCGCGGGCCCGGCCCATGCCGCTGCCACAGCCAGGGACCAGAAGCCCACCCTGGCCATCTGGCGATTGGCGAAGGGCTCGTCGGTGAGCGTTGACACCGTGAAGTAGGCAACGCCGGTCCCGATGGCAACCACCCACAGGTTCGAGAATCCGGCGCTGAAGGTCACCTCTTGCAGCGAGCGCGCCACCGCATTCAGGCCGGGAATGTTTGCGACCAGATAGAGAAGCGGCAGCCAGACGGAACCCGCCATCACGAACCAGAGAGCGACCGGCGTGTCGGCTTGCGTTCTCTTTCTGACGGTCTGGATGGTGACGATGGCCGGGAGGGAGAAAAGACCAAGCACCGGAAGGTCGAGCCACCACGGCAGCCCCAGTGGCTGCACACCGTTTCCGAACCCGAGCAATACCGCCGCCGCTCCGAGGAGAGCGAGGGCTCCGTGCGCCCATGCTGCGCCCCCGATCCGCGCCTCTTGCCACAGCGGAGTCCCGGCCAGTCGGGGGAGCACGTGATAAACGGCCCCGGCGAGAGCCGGTACCAGCCAACCGACCACGATGACCGTCATTGCCGCTGGTTTCAGCCGCCCTGCCGATAATGGGCCCTGAAAAACATGAGGAAACATCGTCGCCAGGAGAGTCGATGTGTACAGCACGGCACCGAGGACGAGAAAGAACGTTGAAACCAGTAGGTGGCTCATGGCCGCGGCATCGGGAGGCGTCGCCGACGTCCGGCTCTGTGTTGTGGGCGCCGCGATGGCCATGCAGTCCTCCCTGAAGGTCGGGAGCTTAGCGGTCGAGCCCTAGGTCGCACCGTCCTTGACCGGGTATTCAATCCGACTACTGCCACGGTCGCCGATGTGGTACAAACTGCCTGCGGTATTGCGGGCGACGACGTCTCCGATGCGCGAGACTGAGGGATTCATGCACCGATTGGGAGAACTCACCGACAAACAACGGTTGCGCCTTGGCGCGGCTCTGATGGTGCTCGGGTTGGCTGCGGTCGCTGTGGGCATCTTTGTCGTCCACTGGTCGCTGTACCCGAAGACAGTGGCTGTCAACGGAGAGTTCCAGCCTTACGTGGTGGACCACTTCAACTGGATGCCCCGTGGCTGGGTGCCCAAGGTGGTTGGCTACCTGTCGTCTCTGGCCGGGACTCAGATGCTTTTGGCAGGAGCCGCTCTCATCTGGGTGCTCAACCAGAAGATGACCTGGGCGCGGGCAGCATTTACGGCGTTCCTCACGTGGCTCGAGCTGGTGATCATCGTCGCCATGATCCCCTCCGAGTGGCTCAACCTCGCCCAGACGAACCTGGATTGGAGTCCCCAACGTGTCGCCTTCACGATCCCCGCTTGGCTGGTCTTGGGTAACGACGTGAAGGTCTCCTTCGGGGTGTTGAAAGACGCCGTGAGTGGCGGATACAGCACGATGCTGGTCGGCGTTCTGGCCTTCGCGGCTGTGAAGTTGCAGGCCATCGGTAAGCCTCGTCCCGCCGAAAAGGCCACGGTTTCGCCGTACGGTCGGCCGCTAGTGAAGGGTGACGCCTGACATGCCACGTGGTGTGGTGGACGAAACGCCGCCGTTCCGGGACGACTATCAGTTGGCCCTCGTGGATGGCGCCTACTTCAAGGACAAGCTCCGGCCCAAACAATTCCTTCACATCGACCAGGCAGAATGCATCCTCTGTGAGGGCTGCGTCGATATCTGCCCGTGGAAGTGCATCCACTATCTATCGCTGTCAGCGATCTCCGACGCGATCGATGTTGATGATCCCAACGATGACCCCACCAACTTCGGTTTCTTCGTGGTCGACGAGGACGAGTGCACCCGTTGTGCCCTTTGCATCGACCGCTGCCCCACCGGTGTGATCACTCTCGGAAAGTTCGAGGGTTCGCTTGCGGCAGATGCCGCTGACCGTGCGCTGGACGCTACGCCGTGGGCGTTGGATACGGGCCAGAGGGACTTCAAGAACGGGTACGCATATGGAATGCGTTGGTAGAGGAGCGTAAGTGGCGAACAGGATGATGGACACGGTCAAAGAGAGAACGTCTCAGGCGATCGACCGCTTCAGGGGGTCGCAGTTCGTCGAGTCGGTCCTGCGTCCCGGTTCTCCGTTCAAGAAAGGGCATTCCGACAGCCCCCGCAACCGCTCTTACGTGGTGATGAACAACGTCCTCTATCACCTGCATCCCGTGAAGATCAAGCGCCACGGCGTGAAACTCTCCTACACGCTGTGCTTGGGCGGCCTCAGCTTCTTCCTTTTCATCCTGCTCACGATCACGGGCATCTTCCTGATGTTCTATTACACCCCCTCTGCGGATCGCGCCTACGCCGACGTCGCTGCCCTCTCAACCGATGTTGCTTTTGGGTCCCTGGTCAGGAATATGCACCGCTGGGGTGCCCATCTGATGGTGCTCACGGTGTTTCTACATATGAGCCGGGTCTTCTACCACGGCGCCTACAAGCCCCCGCGGGAGTTCAACTGGATCGTCGGCTTCATCCTCCTGCTGCTCACCCTCCTGCTCTCCTTCACCGGTTATCTGCTCCCTTGGGACCAGTTGGCTCTCTGGGCGGTGACTGTCGGAACCAACATGGCCGGCTTTGTCCCGGTGTTCGGGAGCCAGGTGAAGTTCGTGATGCTGGCGGGTGTCGAAGTGACCGCGGGGACGATTCTGCGATGGTATGTCGCCCACGTTCTGCTGCTCCCGTTCATCATCGTGATCTTCATGGCCGTCCACTTTTGGAGAGTTCGTAAGGACGGCGGAATCTCAGGCCCGCTCTAGACGGAAGGAATCGAGATGCCAGACATCCCAGAGGATCTCCTCCGTCGCATGGCGGAGGCTCAGGCGGAAGTCCTCGGCCTGCCGGTCGAGGAGGTGGAAGCGCGCCTTCGTGAGGGACGGCCCCTTCCCGAACAGGCTCCGGTGACTGCGGCAGCGAAACCGTCTTCACCGGTGGAATCGGTCCCGGTGGTCAGCTCCGAACCACCTCCAGCGCCGCCGCCGGCTCCGACTCCGGCCGCCGAGGCTCCTGCGGCGCCGGTTGCGGATTCGTCGGGTGGTCTCGAGGATCTGTTGGCCCGTGCGGCAGCGGCCGGTGGTTTGCCCGAGAGTTTGGTGAAGCGTTCTGCCGCTGCCAAGGCCAAGGCCAAGGGTGTTTCCATCGAGGCGGTGTTGGCCGAGATGGCGGGTGAGGCGGCTCCTGCCGCGGTCGCCGCTGCGCCGGCTCCCGCTCCGGCCGCCGAGGCTCCTGCGGAACCCAAACCGGTTACTACGGCTCAGCCCGCCGATGTTCCCCCGCCGACCGGCGCTGGCAAAGCCGCCGCGGTTGTCAGCCCACGGCCGCTGGCCCCGCCTGCAAACACTCCCGACGGGGTGCGCACCCAGCGTCTTCTCACGGTCGTCAAGGCGCGGGCGATACAACAGGTCAAGAAGGAGCCGACCGACAAGGTCAGCACCTGGCCGCATCTCTTGCTGATCGAATTCGTCGCCCTTCTGGCGATGCTGGCCCTACTGCTGATCCTGTCCTCGGCGCTGCAGGCTCCGCTGTTGGATCCCGCGAACTTCAATGCCACCCCGAATCCCTCCAAGGCGCCGTGGTACTTCCTGGGCTTGCAGGAGTTGCTCAGCTATTTCGATCCTCAGATCGCGGGTGTGATCGTGCCGGCCATCGTGGGCGTGGCCGTGTTCATGATGATCCCCTATGTGGATCGGAACCCTTCGACCAAGCCGTCGGATCGCAAGTTTGCGATCATGCTCTACACGTTCTTCCTTGCGGGGGCAGCCACATTGACGATTCTCGGGGTGCTCTTCAGAGGCAAGGGGTTCAACTTCTCATACCCTTGGCGTGACGGGATCTTCTTCGACGACCTCAAAGACTGGGTGCATTTCGAATGACCACCGCCGTACTCATCGGGGTCGTGGTCGTTGCATTGGCAGCGGCTGCAGCCGCGTTTGCAGTGGGCTGGCGTCGGTCGGCCCGATCGGATTGGCGTCTCAACCTGGATGCAGAGACCCGCGCTGCGGACACACCGGTTCGGGCGTCGCTTCCCGATGCGGATCCAGAATTGGAGCCCGAACCTGCCCCGATCGTTGAGCAGGCGGCGTCCGTGGCCGTTGAGGTTGTCACGGTCCAGAGCACCGTCGAGGTCAGCCGCGAAGAGGCCGGGATCACCAGAAGGCGGTTTTTCAATCGTGCCATGGGCGCGACGTTTGGCGTTTTTCTCGCTGGTCTCGGTCTCGACATGCTGGCTTTCGCTTGGCCGCGGGTGTCCGGTGGATTCGGAAGCGATGTCAACGCGGGGTCTGTCCAGGATCTGCTGGCCCAGGCCATCAATGCCGACGGTTCGGTCACTCCCGTTTTCATCCCGTCCGCCAGGGCGTATCTGGTGCCCAGACCGGCGGTCCTCTCCGTTCAGTTCGAGGGCAAGAACGTCGACGCCGGCGGTGTGATGGCGCTCTATCAACGGTGTGTTCATCTCGGCTGTCGGGTTCCCTGGTGTCAACCGTCACAGGGTTTCGAGTGCCCCTGCCACGGATCCAAATACAACGGCGCCGGTGAGTACTTCGCCGGTCCAGCCCCGCGCAACCTCGACCGTTTCGTGGTCAAACTGACCGCTAACGACGAGTTGGTCATCAGCACCGGGTCGATCATTCAGACGCCCAGAGCGTTGCAGCCGTCGGTCAAATATCCGCAGGGTCCCTCGTGTATCGGAGGGTCCCGGTGAATTCGAGCCTCGTCATAACGATTGCGGTTCTCGGTGCGGTGGCGTGGCTGGCGTTTCTCGGTGCCTCGGCTCTTCGGCTTCGGGGACGAGATGAGATCCCGGCCAATCTCGATGCGGGCATAACGGACGATGTTCTGGAAACGAAGAGACTCGAGAAGGCCCAGGTGGCCGCGGTGCTTCTGTCGGCATTCCTGGCTGTGGGTCTGCCTCTCTATTACCTGGGGGAGACCGGCCGCCAGGCCTCCTTTGTCGAGCAATTCGATGGAGAGGCCTTTGCCAGGGGTGCCCACCTCGTTGAGGAGTACAAGTGCTTCACCTGCCACGGTCCGGACGGTGTGGGAGGCGTGGTCTCCTATGTCGAGAAGCGATCTGGTGTCAGCGTCGACTGGGCCGCTCCGTCCCTGAACGACGTGTCTTATCGCTACGGGCCCGAAGAGGTCGCCTACTGGATCACATATGGGCGGGGTAACTCGCCGATGCCGCCGTGGGGCGTAGCGGGTGGAGGGCCCCTCAACGATCATCAGATCCAGGACATCGTCGGATACCTGCAGACCATCCAGGTGCCCCAGAGCGAAGCGGTCCAGAAGGTGGATGACATCGTTACCACCGAGTTGGGTCGACTAGAAGGCGCAGATGCGGCGGTCGAGCGTGCCATCGTCGCTCAGCGACAGGCGATCGCGGTGATGGAACGGGCCCCGGAATTGGCCCCGATTGGAGCCGACCTCGCCCACCGGGCACGGGCCGCTCTCGATTCGGCTTCGATTGGCCTCGACACCGACGGGGACGGGGTGTCCGACTCGGCCGAGTCACTGATAAATGACATCACCAGAGAAGCCCGCGATGCCTTTCTGCTGCCCGGTCTCGCCGACCTGGCTCTTGACCCGGCCAACCCCGAGACCAACGGAATCCCCGACCGTGCCGCGGCCGAGGCCGCCGTGGCCGCCCTGCAAGCCCTGGTCGACGACGGACGGGCACCGATCTTGATCTCCAATGTCACATCGATCCAGGAGGCCTTGGCCGACACAGGGCCGGACGGAGATGGAGACGGCCTATCAGACTCCGCGGAAGCGCAGATCAGTGCCCAGATGACCGCTGCGATCGCAGAGGTGTTGCCGGGATCGATCAAGGTGACCAGGCTCGACCCGTCCAAGGCTTCTTCTCAGGGCGGCGAGTCCGACCACGACTTGGCCTCTGAAGCCGTTTCCGGGCTGGAATCGCTTGCGTTGGGTCTTCAGATCCAGTCGGAGAACTTCGAGAAACTCCTGACACCGGCCAAGCAATCGCTCGAGATACTCCGCCAGTCTGCGGTCAGGAAAGCCTGGGTGTTCGATTTCGAGGCGATCGCCGACCACGCCTTCGCCAGCGACATGGAGTCGGCGAAGCGAGTGGTCGGAGTGTTCAACGGTTACTGCGCAAGATGCCACACGGCGGGATATTCGGCCGGTGTCGCCTATCAACTCGAAGCGGGGTCCGGAGGTTTTGCGCCGGCTCTCTGGGACGGTAGGCCGGCGGTCCAGTTCCAGGATGCCGATAGCCTGGTGGCGTTCCTCGAGGTGGGTGCCGAGGCCAACAAGCCCTACGGCGTCAACGGATTCGGGAACGGACAGATGCCGGCGTTCGGCAAGCAACTCTCTCTCGAGGATTTGCAACTCCTGGCGCGGTGGTTGCTGGCTGGCGATCTGTCGGGAAAGGGGTGAGAGTCCATGCGTGAAGTTATGCGGGAACTCCTGTCGGCGAACCTGTTCGTCACCGGCATTGTCCTCACACTGGTATCGCTCCTGGTGTTCTACGGATCGATATTCCTGTTGAATTTCACGAATCTCGGCAAGAAGCTGGCCTTCTTGGTGACGGGTGCGGGAATCTTCGGTTGGGCGACGATCGGAAGCCTGCTCTTCGTCATCTACGCCCCTCGAGGTCCTCGGCCCGCCGACATCGAAGGCCTGAATGCATTCGAGGTGCGGGTCATCCCACTCACCTTCATGCTGGTCTCCGCGATCCTGTTCGCCATGTTCATCGCGGCTCTCAACCAATACGAGGAGAGTCTCGACGCCGGCGGCTCCTAGCCGTACGCCTTTCTCAGGTAGTAGGCGAGGATCTGGAGTTCTTCCACCACCCGGACGTTCCTGACCGGGATACCTCTTGGCCCCAGCCATACCGGCGCGAAGTTGAGAATTGCCCGGGTGCCGGCCTCAACCATCACATCGGCGACTTCATTGGCGGCCTCAGCCGGTGTGGTGATGATTCCAATGTCAAACGGGTGCCCGACCGAATCGGCGAGGTAGCTATCCATGTGACGGATGGGCACCCCTCCCAGGCTTCCTCCGGTTCGGTTGGGGTTGATGTCGTATAGCGCCGCGACTTCAAAACCGGCGCCCTGATACTCCGGATACCCCCCGATGGCCATGCCCAGGTTGCCCGCCCCCACAACTGCGATGGTCAGTTGACGTTCGAGACCGAGTTCGTGCTCGATGACGCCGGCCAGACGGTCGATGTCGTAGCCGGTTCCCCTCTTGCCGACCGAGCCCAGCCGGGAAAGGTCCTTTCTCACCTGATCTGATGTGACGCCGGCGTGGGCTCCGATCTCCTCCGAGGAGATCGGAGAGGTTGGGTCTGCGGACTCTCGGATGGCCCGCAAGTATCGAGGGAGGCGGCGGACCGTGGGTCCCGGGATCAGCCTGTGCATCGTCCCCGACCGTATCGCGAAAACCTGTCCCACCAAGGCCCCAAAAGACCCTTTAGCCCGATTCACGGTCGTTTCTCCTCTCCCTTAGCCTTATGGGTATGAATGACGTGCTCGTAGTCGGCGCCGGACCGGCAGGTGCGGCCGCGGCCTATTGGCTGGCAAGGGATGGCCACGCGGTGACGCTGGTCGAGAAGAAGGCGTTTCCGAGGGACAAGACCTGCGGAGATGGGCTCACGCCGCGGGCCATCCTGCAGCTAATTGGAATGGGATTCGATTTCTCGGTCCCTGGATTCCACAAGATCACCGGGTTGCGCTCTTATGCGGGCGACGATCTCATGCTCGAGCTCGAGTGGCCCGATCACTCCGTGTATCCGAACTGGGGCGGGATCATCAGACGTCGTGACCTCGATGGCCAGGTTGCCGGTCTCGCCGAACGCCAGGGGGTCACCATCCGGCAGAGTACGGAGGCGGCGCCAATTGTCCGGGATGGTGCCCTCGACGGCGTCGAACTTCGTTCAAACGGCAACTCGGAGACTGTGAACCCCCGGATCGTCGTGATCGCCGATGGGTCGATGAACCGGTTTGGAAGGTCGTTGGGAACCGTGCGTCGCAAGGATTACCCGATGGGCCTGGCCGCTCGCGGTTACTACGCCAGCCCCCGCTCGCATGACCGTTTCATGGAGAGCCAACTCGACATCAGGGACGCATCTGGGGCATCGATGCCCGGCTACGGATGGATCTTCCCGCTCGGGGACGGTGAAGTGAACGTGGGTGTGGGACTCTTGTCGACGTTCAAACGGTGGAAGCACGTCAACACCTCTCGGATGATGGACGACTACGTTCGATCTGCCCCTCCCTATTGGGAACTCTCCGAATCCTCGAAGCTGACCGACGCCGTGGGCGGGAAGCTCACCATGTCGTTCTCCAAGAGTCCCCTGGTTGGTCCCAACTGGATCACTGTCGGGGACGCCGCGGGCGCCATCAATCCCTGGAACGGGGAGGGCATCTCCTACGCATACGAGACCGGGCGTCTCGCTGCCGAGTATGTCGAGGACGCGATCGGGTCGGGGGACCTGGGGCTGCTTCGTCGCTACCCGCAGCGTCTCGAGGACGAGTACGGCCTCTACTTCAAGATGGCGCGCATCTTCGTGAAGCTCATCGGCTACCCGACCGTGATGCGCACGCTTGCACACACCGGGCTCCGGAATCGCCCGCTCATGGAGTGGACGCTCAAAGTCATGGCGAATCTGCTCGACGAGGACGACAAAGAGATGGGTGAGCGGGCTTACGACGCCCTTGCGGCGATCGTGCGCACGCTCCCGACCGACTGATGAGACGGCCCGGGCTGGTCGTCTTCGATGTCAACGAGACACTTCTCAGCCTCGCCCCGATCCGCCAGGCCATGGGAGATGTGTTCGGAGACGACCCGCCTACCGGCGAATGGTTCGCCCGGCTTCTGCATGGCTCCCTCCTGGCGAACGAGCTCGACAGCCATCGCCCTTTCGGAGAGATCGGCGCAGACGCTCTGATTGGGCTGGCTCGTCGTCGCGGGATCTCGATGCATCGGTCTGCCGCCATGGAGATCGTGGGGTTGATGGCGTCGCTTCCGCCCCATCCCGACGTCGTGCCCGCAATCGAGCGAATGGCTTCCGACGGTATCCGAATGATCACCCTCACCAACGGGAGCGCCGACGTGGCCAGGTCACAGGTGGCGAGAGCGGGCGTCGCCGACTTCCTCGAGGCGGTGCTGTCGGTGGATGCAGTAGGCAAGTTCAAGCCCCATCCCTCGCCTTACCGCCATGCCGCCGAGCAGCTTGGCGTCGATGTCGATGAGATCTTGATGGTCGCGGCGCACGACTGGGACTGCGCCGGAGCCATCCGCACCGGTGCGAGCGCGGTATTCGTGGA
>JBFJTO010000013.1:0-12937 GCA_041625295.1 Acidimicrobiia bacterium
ATGGCCACGTTTGCCGAGTGGTTGTGGGCCGAGGCCCAGGGAGGAACCTCCGCCTACGACGAGCAGGTCTCGTCGTCACGGTCTGCGGTGACCCAGACCCTGGCACAGGTGTCGCTACCCCCTATGGGTGCGCCCGGTTCGGGAGGCGACCTCTACTCGATCCGTTCCTATGACCAGGCGGGGCTTGCCTTTGCGGCGCTGCGCTCCATGGTCGGGGACGACGACTTCAGGTCGTTCTTACAGGAGTGGTTTGCCACGTACGCGGCTCAAGCAGCCGGGACCGACGAGTTCCTCGGTCTTCTCGGGGAACGCTTTGGCGAAGAACCAGTTGCGCTGATCCGGTCTTATCTGGATGCCGTAGGACTGCCGCCCGGTCTCGATTCGTCGGGTTGATCAGTGTTTGAAGTGGCGTCTGCCGGTCATCACCATGGCAAGACCCCTCAACTCGGCGGCGGCCACCACGACATCGTCGCCCCGCGACCCTCCGGGCTGGACGATGGCGGTGACACCGGCCTCGGCGAGCGACTCCACGGCATCGGGGAAAGGGAAGAACCCGTCTGACGCCGCCACTCCCCCAGCGCCGCGGCCTTCGGCTTGAGCGACCGCTCTCTCCGCCGACCCCACCCGACTCTGGTCGCCGGCACCGATACCGACCGCCTGGCCGTCTCGGGCGATGACGACCGCGTTCGACTTCGTGTGCGCCGCCACGGTCCAGGCAAAGCGAAGGTCGGTCCACTCACTTTCGGTGGGCTTTCGGGTCGTGACGACCATCCACTCTTGATCGATGGAAGGTTCGTCCCATACCTGAGCCACGAACCCGCCATCGGTGCGCCGAAAATCAACCGAAGGTCGGAAGGGCACAGGAGCCTCCAACACCCGCAGATTCTTCTTTGCGGCCAACGGACCCAGGTCGACGACCTCGGGGGCCACGACAACCTCCACGAAACCCGCCTCCGCGATCGTCTCGGACGTTTCCAGGTCGAGGGGACGGTTCAGCGCGATGACGCTTCCGAATGCCGACAACGGATCGCACTCCCATGCCCGGGAAAAGGCGCCGGCTAGAGTGGGCGCCTGGGCAACACCGCAGGCGTTGGTGTGCTTGACGATCACCGCCGCCGGGAGTTGATAGTCCTGAACATGGCGCCACGCCGCATCGGCATCCACATAGTTGTTGAACGACATCTCTTTGCCTTGCAACAACCGGGAGTCCTCCCACCACGACGGCTGATCGATGGTCCGGTAGGCGGCGCCGGCCTGGTGGGGGTTCTCGCCGTAGCGGAGCACCGAGTCGCGCTCGAGGGCCAGGACCATTCGTTCGGGTAGGACATCGTCCCTGTCCAACCACGAAACGATGGCGGCGTCGTAGGAAGCCGTGTGAAAGAAGGCTTCCCGGGCCAGGCGCAAGCGTAGGTCGTCGGGAAGCCCGCCACCCTCGATGGCGGCAGCTACCTCGTCGTACTGGTGGGGTCCGGTGACGACGCCAACCCAGGTGTGGTTCTTCGCGGCAGCCCGGACCATCGCCGGACCGCCGATGTCGATGTTCTCGATCACCTCGGGCGCGGTTATTCCTTCGCGGGCCACGGTCTCACGAAACGGGTACAGGTTGGAAACGACGAGTTGGAACGGTTCGATGTCGTGTTCGGCGAGTTCACGAAGGTGGGCATCGGAACCGGCATCGGCCAGGACTCCGCCGTGGATACGGGGGTGGAGGGTCTTGACCCTTCCCCCGAGGATCTCGGGTGCGCCGGTCACGTCCGCGACCAGAGTCACGGGAAGGCCCGCGCTGCGGATGGCTTCCGCGGTGCCGCCCGAGGACACGAGGGTCACTCCCGCATCCACCAACCTGCGGGCGAAGCTCTCGAGTCCGGTCTTGTCGGACACCGAGACCAGGGCCCGGCGGACCACTACATCAGCCATGCCAGATCACCTCTCTACCTTTCAGAGTGAGTCTTCCGTTTGCAAACGCTTTGACCGCAGCCGGGAACACCCGGTGCTCGACTTCCTGGATTCGGGCGTGGAGGACGGACTCGGTGTCCCCGGCGATCACGGGGACCGCCTCCTGGACGATGATCGGCCCGTGGTCGACCTCTTCGTCGACGAAGTGAACGGTGACCCCGGTCAACTTCACACCGTGTGCCAGGGCCTGGGGGACAGCGTGAGCACCGGGAAACGCGGGAAGAAGAGCGGGATGCACGTTGATGATCCTGTGTGGAAAACGGCGGACGGCAGCGGACCCGAGAATCCTCATGAAACCGGCCAGGATCAAAGCCTCGGCGCCGGCCTCGTCGACGGCGTCGCAAACCGCTGTGGTGAAAGCGTCCCGATCGGGGTGGTCGCGCCAGGCCACCACACGGGTGGGGATCCCGGCCTGCTCGGCCCTGGCGAGCCCTCCGACACCGGCGCGGTCACTGAGAACCAGGGCGATTTCGGCACCGAACTCACGATCGGCGCGGGTGGCGTCGATCAAAGCCTGGAGGTTGGTTCCCGAACCGGAGATCAGCACCGCCAGTTTCATGAGAGTTCGCTCGCGAGCACCGGCGCCAGGCGCTCGTACTGTTCGATCCTGTTGTAGACCTGGGCCGAGATGCGAAGCATGCGCGAGGGCCACGCCGGCCACACGAACACAGGCACCTCGAAACCAGCCAGACCCAGTCTCTCGGTGGCGGCATCGACCACCGACTGCGGCGCCGTCCCCGAGCCCGGGGGGAGCGGTATCGAGGCCATCGAGCCGAGCATGTGGTCGGGGGAAGGAGGTTCGATCCCGAGACTCCGACACAGGACGGCACGCGCCCGAACCGCGAGATCGTGGTTGTGGGTCATAACCGCCTGCCAACCGCCCGGGATCACCGATCCCATGAAGCGGATCGCCTCGGGCACCGAGAGCACCGCCGACGGGTCGTCGGTGCCGGTCCAGTCGAAGAGCTTGTGGAAACGTGGCCTGCCCAGACGGGGATCGCTCCATCCATGGCTGATCGCCACCGGGGCCAGAGCGTCCTGGCGGTCGGGCCGGGCGTGGAGAAGCGCAGCGCCCTTGGGCGCACACAGCCACTTGTGGCAATTGCCGGTGTAATAGGAGGCGCCAAGAGCGTCGAGTTCGAGGGGGATCATCCCGGGTCCGTGGGCGCCGTCCACGAGAACGGGAACACCGGCCGCCTCGGCCTCGCGGACGATCCGTTCGACCGGCAAGATCAACGCAGTCGATGAAGTTATGTGATCGATCAGAACCAACCGCGTCCGGGACGTGAGCGCCCCCAACACGCGATCGGCGACGGTTTCGGGACCGACGATCGGGAACGGAATAGGCACAACCACGATGCGGGCGCCGCTGCGCCCGGCCACGAACTCCAGGGCATTGCGGCAAGCCGCGTATTCGTGGTCGGTCGTGAGGAGTTCGTCCCCCGGCTCCAGGTGGGCCGAGCGCAGAACCGCGTTCACCCCGGTGGTGGCATTGGGGACGAATACCAGATTGTCGGGGTCGGATCCGACGAAGCCGGCCAGGGAGTTCCGGGCCACCTCCAGATGACCCTCGAGACGGCGGCCGAAGAAGTCGGATGGGTTGATCTCGATCAGCGACAACCAGCGCTTCTGCTCCTCGAGCACCGGGATCGGAGTCGCACCAAAGGATCCGTGGTTCAAGAAGTCGATCGACTTGGAGAGACGCCAGTTGTAGAGGAGATCCACGGCTTCAACGGTAGATGAACTCGAACCCTGTTCATCCGCTGTGTTCGGGCCGTGGCTGATAGTTTCTTCCCGAAACTATCAGGAGGCGGGAAGTTGGATACCTATGGACTCGTGCTGAGACTTCTCCACATCGCCGGCGGGGTTCTCTGGGCAGGCTGGGCGTGGTCACTGGCCCTCTTCGTGGGCCCGGGAGTGGCCGCGGCGGGACCGGAAGGCGGGAAGGTCATGCAGACCATCGCCGCCAAGACGAAGCTGGTGCGGACCATGGTTATCGCTCCGCTGGTGGTGGTGGCCACCGGACTGCTCCTCTACTGGCGGGTCTCCGGCGGGCTCACCGGTGGCTGGATGTCCAGCGCCGGTGGTGTGACCATCACGATTGGCGCCGTGGCCGGGATCGCCGCTTGGGCTGTTGGATTCTTTGTGATCGCACCGGCGGCCAACCATATGGCGGGACTGGCGGCGCAAGGGCCTCCCGGCCCCGAAGTCGTGGCGCTGCGGGACAAGATCAACAGGTACGGCAGATACACAGCCGAACTGCTCGGCGTCACCGTTGTGGCGATGGCTATCGCGGCCACCCTCTGAGCCCGGCTCCCGGGTTGGAATCCCGCCTGGGGCTCTCATGACGAGGTCGTGCGCTCGGTTGGGAGCGGTTGGCGGAATTTCCCGGGCGGTATCGGTGCGCCCACCCGGACCAGTGCCAGGTTCCACGACGGCGAGAATCCCAGTGCCCACCGCAGCAGCCGGGTCGCCAGCCTGCCCGCCAACAACCCTCCCGGCCACTGCCGGATCCCCAGTGTCCGGGTTACGCGGCGGGGCATCGTCGCCACCGCACCCAGATACAACATCCGGTAACCCACTTTCAGGGCCCATCCCAGCGGAGGGTTACGAAGGAACCTGACCACCTCCGCCATTCCCGCGGTGGCAACCAGGTCGGGATGGCCCGAGATCCACAAAGCCAGGCTCTCAGCGGTGGCAGGCATGGGATCGGCGTCGAGAAGGGCCCCGACCGCTCGCTGTTCTTCCACGAACCGGTCGGCTTCACCGGCGCTGAGTTGCTCGGCCCCGAAAGCAAGGTACGTGGCCAGGAACGAATCGGTGAGAACATTGTGAACCCAGGCGCCGTGGGCAGGGTTGGCGGCCGAGTATTCGCGACCGCGCTCCGAAGAACCCTCCACCGGACGGTGGGCGCGTCGCACCGCCCGCACCGCCGCTTCCACCTCGGGGATTGCGCCAAACGTGGTAGCCGTCACATAGGCCGATGTTCTGGACAGCCGCCCGAGCGGATCGTCGGCGTATCGGGAGTGATCGGCCACGCCGGCCATCACCTCGGCATGGGCCGCCTGGGTCAACAGTGCCCTGATGCCGCCCGAGAATGCCGAAACATCGCCGATCACCCGCCAGCTCACGGAGTCGGGGCCGAGCAGGCCGGGATCTCCCGGGTACGAGAGCGTCCCGGCCAGCGGATAGGGGGCGTGACCGAACGGCGAAGTCGCCGATGACAGCACACGGTTCCGAAGTCGGCTCAACACGGCACGAAGTCTCCCAGCGCCGCATCCCTATCCAATCGTCGGCAACCCCGGGTTGGCGACCAAGGGGATCACCCCAGAGCCTTGACCATCGCATTGCCCATATCGCTGGGGGTCTCGGCCACGACGATCCCCGCCGCCGACATTGCGGCGATCTTGGCCGCCGCGGTGCCCTTGCCGCCGGAGATGATCGCGCCCGCGTGGCCCATGCGTTTCCCGGGAGGCGCCGTCGTCCCCGCGATGAACCCGGCGACCGGCTTGGTCATCTCCGAACGCACGAACTCGGCGGCATCCTCCTCGGCGCTGCCGCCGATCTCACCGATCATCACCACGCCCTCGGTCTCGGGGTCGTCGTTGAACTTGCGAAGCATGTCCACGAAGTTGGTCCCGTTCACGGGATCGCCACCGATGCCCACTGCCGTGGTCTGGCCAAGGCCCAGCAGCGTCAACTGGTGGACTGCCTCATATGTGAGGGTGCCCGACCTCGAGATGACTCCGATACGGCCCCGGCGATGTATGTATCCGGGCATGATGCCGATCTTGCACTCACCAGGGGTGATCACCCCCGGACAGTTGGGACCGATCAGGCGGGTTTTCAGACCCTCCATGTACCGCTTGGCCTTGACCATGTCGGCAACGGGCACGCCCTCGGTGATGGCCACGACGAGGTCGATCCCGGACTCAGCAGCCTCCATGATGGCGTCGGCCGCGAAGGGTGGCGGGACGAACAAGGCGCTGGCGTTGGCCCCGGTGGCTGCAACCGCCTCACGCATCGTCGCGAACACGGGAACCTCGACCCGGTAGGTGTCCTCACGGCCGGGAACCCCGGAGTGGTCGGTTTCGCCTTCGAAAACGTGAACGGTGCCCGCCCTGGTCGGGTGCACCGCGGCCACCGTGTTGGTTCCATAGGCGATCGCCTTGTCCGTGTGGAACTGGCCGGTCTTCCCCAGACCCTGCACGACGAGCTTCGTGTCCTTGTTGACGAGAATGCTCATCGGGCCACCCCCATTCCGGCCAACTCGATGATCTTCAGGGCACCGTCCTTCATGTCTTCGGCCGCGACCAGATCGAGTCCCGAATCCCTGAGGATCTGCTTTCCGAGTTCCACGTTGGTCCCTTCCAGACGAACGACGAGCGGAACCTCGAGGCCCACCCGCTTTACGGCGGCGACGATGCCGGTGGCGATCACGTCGCAGCGCATGATTCCACCGAAGATGTTGACGAAGATCCCTTCGACCGCCGGGTCCCTGGTGATGATCTCGAACGCGTGCGCCACGGCGTCTTCATCGGCACCGCCACCCACGTCGAGGAAGTTGGCAGGCTCGCCTCCGACATGTTTGATCGTGTCCATGGTGGCCATCGCAAGACCGGCGCCGTTGACGAGACAGCCGATGTTCCCATCGAGCTTGATATAGGTGAGGCCGGCCTTCTTGGCTTCCAACTCGGCGGCGTTCTCCTCGGAGACGTCACGCATCGCTTCCACGTCGGGATGGCGAAAGGTGGCGTTGTCGTCGAAAGCCATCTTTCCGTCGAGCGCCATGACGGCGCCCGAACGGGTGACGACGAGTGGGTTGATCTCAATCAAGTCGGTGTCGAGTTCCACCGCCGCCGCAGACAGTGCCATCACGAATCCGATGAAGTTCTTCTGAGCATCGCCCGACAGCTGAAGACCGTGGCCGAGCCGGGCAGCCTGGAACGAAGCCAGCCCGATCGCGGGATCGATTGTCTCTCTGAGAATCCGATCTGGTGTCTCGGCGGCGACCTTCTCGATCTCCATGCCACCTTCGGTGGAGGCCATCACCAGATTCCTCGAGGCGGCGCGGTCCAGGAGGACCGAGAGGTACAGCTCGCGAGCGATGTCGATCCCCTGCTCGATGTACAGCCGATTGACGACCTTTCCATCGGCGCCGGTCTGCACGGTCACCAGAGTCGAGCCCAGCATCTTCCCGGCAAGTTCGCGCACCTTGGCCTCGGCGGCGGCCGGACCGCCGGCGATGCCGTCGGTGACCACCGTGACGCCTCCGAGATCCGGATGTTCGATAAAGCGGCCCTTACCGCGACCGCCGGCATGAATCTGACTCTTGACGACGATGACCGCGTTACCGGACTCCTCGATGAGGGGCCTGACGGCCGCGGCCGCATCTTCGACCGTGGTGGCTACCCGACCGATCGGGACCTCGATGCCCCTGGCGGCCATTAGCTGTTTGGCCTGATGCTCGTGGATCTTCATTCGTTTCCCTTCTCGACCCGGCGGCTAACGCTCGGGGATGTTTGCTTCAACCCATGCGGCGATCGAACCGAGGGGGGCCCCCGGGGTGAAGATCTCCGCCAGACCTCTCTGTTTGAGCGCGGCCACATCGGCGTCGGGAATCACTCCTCCACCGAACACGACGATTTCGGATGCCTCGCGTTCCGCCAGCAGCTCCACCACCCGCGGGAACAGCGACAGGTGGGCGCCGCTCAGAGATGACAGTCCGATGGCATCGACATCTTCCTGGAGGGCAGTCTCCACGATCTGTTCGGGGGTCTGGTGCAACCCCGAGTAGATGACCTCGTGGCCGGCATCGCGCAGGGCCCGGGCGATCACCTTGGCACCCCGATCGTGACCGTCGAGACCGGGCTTGGCTATGAGGATTCGGCGCGGCACGATGTGAAAGGTTAGTTGCGGTGAAATGTGCGCCCACCCGCTCCAGCCCACCGCGATTGCAGCGGCGGTGGATTATCTTCTCCACCATGGCTTCCAACCTCCACGCCCTCTCGACAGCAGGTCAAAGCGTGTGGTCCGACCAGATCTCCCGGTTCATGCTCGACTCCGGCGAACTCGCAAGGCGAATGAACGAAGACGCCGTGACCGGTGTCACTTCGAATCCGTCGATCTTCCAGGCGGCGATCACGGGAAGCGCGGACTACGACGGAGAACTGCGGACCCTCGCCTCGCGCGGGGCATCGCCGACCGAGATAGTGGCAACGCTCATGGCCGAGGACATTCGGCGCGCCTGCGACGCCATGCGGCCGGTCTGGGAGCGCACTGCCGGAAGAGACGGTCATGTTTCGGTCGAGGTCGACCCCGAACTCGCCAACGATACGGAACCCACCATCTCCGAGGCCCACGAATGGGTGAAGCGAATCGACCGGCCCAACCTTCTCGTGAAAGTCCCGGCCACACGGGAGGGAGTGCCCGCCATTCGTCGGTTGATCGGGGCGGGTGTCTCGATAAACGTCACCTTGATCTTCTCGCTGCAGAGGTATCGAGAGGTCATGGACGCCTACCTGAGCGGCCTCGAAGACCTCGTCGAAGCGGGGGGCAGGCCCGAGACGGTGGCGTCGGTGGCCTCTTTCTTCGTGTCCAGGGTCGACTCCGAAGTGGACGCCAGACTCGAGAAGCTGGGAACCTCCAGGGCGCTCGCACTGCGCGGCAAAGCGGCGGTGGCCAACGCGAGAGCGGCCTACGAAGAGTTCCTGATCGCATTTCGGGGCCAGCGGTGGGAGGCGCTGGTGGCCCGGGGAGCCAGGGTTCAGAGGCCCCTGTGGGCAAGCACGTCGACCAAGAACGCCGAGTACCCGAAGACGCTCTACGTCGACACTCTGATCGCGCCCCACACCGTGAACACGATGCCGCTGCCAACCATCGATGCCTACCAGGCCGCGGGCCCGTCCGTGCCCCCGATCATGGGCCCCGAGGAGTTCGCTGGTGCCCGCAACAGCCTGGCCGCGCTGGCCTCTGCGGGGGTCGACTACGACGACGTGGTCGAAGTCCTCGAACGCGAGGGAGTCGAGAAATTCGTGAAGGCCTGGAGGGCACTGCTCGCAGACGTCGACCGCAAGCGGCTCACATCCGCTTGAGCGGCGCCCAGGCGAGAAGCAAACGCTTCTTGCCTTCTTCGTCGAAGAGGACCACGGCCTCGGCGCGATTGCCGGTGCCGAGCACCTCCCGAACCGTCCCTGGCCCCCATTTGTCGTGGACCACACGGTCCCCGGCGGCGATGTCGTCGGCGGCCAGGGTGTGCACCGGTCCCCGGGCGCTCTCGGAAGCGCGGTCACGGCGGCGCTTGCCCGCAGCTTCCAGGAGTTTGGGCGGGATCTCTTTGACGAAACGCGACATCGGGTTGTAGTTCGTGCTCCCCCACAGGGTTCGGCTCCAAGCCGACAGGAGGTAGAGCCGATCCTGTGCCCGGGTGATTCCGACATAGGCGAGCCGCCGTTCTTCCTCGAGTTCGGCCGGGTCGCCCAGAGATCTCATGTGAGGAAAGACTCCGTCTTCGAGCCCGATCAGGAACACCACCGGGAATTCGAGGCCCTTGGCCGTGTGGAGCGTCATCAGCGTCACAGAACCGGCACCCTCGTCGAGTTCGTCTACGTCCGATACCAGACTCGCCTGTTCGAGGAACACCTCGAGACGGCGAAGGGCGTCCATCTCGTCGAAAGGATCGGCACCGTGAACCGACCCGGCATTGATTTCTTCGAATTCGGCTGCCACCGACTGCAACTCGCGAAGGTTCTCCATCCGCCCCAGCGCCTCTATCGACCCTTCGGCCACCAGCGAAGCGCCGTAACCGGTGTCATCGACCACGGCACGCACCAGGTCCTCCACCGTGGCGCCGGCCGTCTGGGCGGCAAGCCCGTCGATGACGGCCAGGAACTCGTTCACCCGCCTGAGGGCACCGGAGTTGAGGTTGGAGATCTCTTCACCTCGCCGCAACCCCTCGAAAAAGGTGATCCCCTTGGCTTGGGAGAATCGATCCACGTGGGCCACCGTCGTCGAGCCGATACCCCGCTTGGGCTCGTTGATGACCCGCTTGACGGCGACCTCGTCCTCGGGATTGACGAGAACCCGCAGATAGGCGAGAGCGTCCTTGATCTCCCTGCGCTCGTAGAACCTGACGCTCCCGATCACCGAGTAGGCGATGCCACGGCGCACCAGGACGTCCTCCACCACCCGTGACTGGGCGTTGGTCCTGTAGAACACGGCGATGTCGGACGGTGTGAAACCGAATTCGATCAGGTCGTCGACCTGATCGGCGATGAATCCGGCCTCGTCGTGCTCGTCTTCGGCCTCGAACCGGGTGATCGCCAGACCTCTCCCACGGTCGGACCAGAGCCGCTTCGACTGGCGGTGCGGGTTGTTCGATATCACCGCATTGGCAGCTTCGAGAATGGTCTCGGTCGAGCGGTAGTTCTGTTCGAGGACGATCACGCGCGCATCTGGGTAGTCCTTCTCGAAATCCATGATGTTGCGGATGTCGGCGCCCCGCCAGCGGTAGATCGATTGATCCTCGTCACCGACGACGCACAGGTTCCGGTGCAGACCGGCCAACTGTTTGACAAGCGTGTACTGGGCATGATTCGTGTCCTGGTACTCGTCGACAAGCACGTAACGGAACCGCTCCTGATACTCCCGGAGCACATCGGGGAAGGCGGCGAACAGCTCTGCGGACACCATCAGGAGATCGTCGAAGTCCATGGCCGATGCCTGGACCATGCGCTGCTGGTACAGCCGGTACACGTCCGACGCCTGCTCGTGATAGAAACCCGAGTTCGCCGACGAGAACGACTCGTAGTCGATCAACTCGTTCTTGGCGTTGGAGATGGCTGCCCGCAGGCTCTTGGGCGGGAAACGCTTCGGGTCGAGATCGAGGGTCTTGACGACCTGGGTGACCAGCCGTAGCGAGTCTTGCTCGTCATAGATCGAAAACCCGGACCGGTAGCCGAAGCGATGGGCTTCCCTGCGGAGGATTCTCACGCAGGCGGAGTGAAACGTGGAGACCCACATCGCCTTTACGGCACCCCCGACCAGGCTCCCGACCCGCTCTTTCATCTCGTTGGCGGCCTTGTTGGTGAAGGTGATCGCGAGAATCGCTGATGGAGGAACGTGGAGGTCCCGCACCAGGTGCGCCACCCGGTACGTGAGGACCCTCGTCTTGCCCGAACCGGCCCCCGCCACCACCAAGACCGGACCTTCGGTGGCAGCCACGGCTTCGCGCTGGACCGGGTTCAGATCTGCGAAGAGGGGGGAATCCGCGGGAACGTCATCGAGAAACCAGTCTGCCTGCACAGGTAGGGATCGTACCCGCACCCTCGCTGGTGAATCACATCCGTGTGATCAGCGCAGGATCTTGGCGGGCTGGTTCTGCGCCTCGGCCTCGGCCATCTCCGACATCACCCGTTCGTTGGCTTCGAGGCTCTGAGTGACCGCGAAGCAGAACCGGCTTCCGGTCGGGAAGCGGCGCTCGTGCCAGACGTCGCCGCCCATAGCCCGGGCCAGACGACGGGCAATAGGAAGTCCGAGACCGATACCCGACGACGAACGGCCGTCGCCCTTGGAGACCTGCTCGAACCGTTCGAAGATGGCGCTCACGGCATCATCGGGCACACCGGGACCGTTGTCGGAGACCACGACGACGAAGTGGTCGCCCGTCGGATAGCCCTCGACGACGATCTGTCTTCCCCCGTACTTGCCGGCGTTCTCCAACAGGTTGCGCATCACCTGCTGGCAACGCTTGGGATCGGCCCAAACCTTGACACCCCCGGGAACCGACACCGATGTCTCCAGTCCCGCTTGGGAGTGCACCAGATCGGCCACGTCGTGGATCAGTTCTGAAAGGTCCACCATCTCGAAGTAGAGACGCAGCCTTCCAGCCTCCAGACGGGGGATCACCAGAACGTCCTCCACCAACTCGCCCAGGTAGCGGGCCTGTTTGGTGATGATCGAGAGAAACTCGTCGACTTCCTCTTCCGGAAGCTCCTTCCACGCCGTTTCAAGCGTCTCGCTGAAACCGGCGATCGAGGTCAAGGGCGTTCTGAGCTCGTGGCTAACCATCGCGACGAAGTCGTTCTTGATCACATGGGCCTCGTCCCGCTCCCGACGGGCGCTCGAGACCATCGCCCGCCAGCGAACACCGAGTACCAGTGACACCACGAGGCCGCCGATTCCCAGGACCGCGAGGACGATCTCTCCGATGAGGGCGGGGGTACTCAACTCATGTCCTTCGTCCGCCGGGTGTCGTCGAGAAGACGCCGTATCGTTTCCACGAGGGCGCCGTGACGGAGATCGAACTTGTCCAGATAGGCGTCCACGCCCGCTTGCCATGCCCTGGCCTGGTCGGCCTCCTCGGCCACCCCGGAAACCATGATGATGGGGAGGTCGACTCCCGAGCGCCGAAGCGCCTCTACCAGCTCGACTCCCGTCGATCCGGGCATCGAGTAGTCGACCACGAGAAGGTCGAAGGGTTGATCGGCCATGGCGCGTGCGGCCTCACGGGCCCCTGGCATGACCACGACCTCATATCCGTGGCCCCGCAATGTGGCAGCCATCAGAGTCCTGACGCCGGCCGAGTCGTCCACGACGAGAATCCGCTCGTTGTGCGGCGACACCGCCGCGTCGATGCGGGCCTGTGCGCCCAGGAAGTGATGATCGATGACGATCATCACCTGTCCACCACCGAGGAAGGCCGCACCGGTGATGTAGCCACCCCCGTCGAGGATGGGTCCCAAACCCTTCACCGCAACCCTGCGACGGTCTACGACCTCGGGCACGGACACCGCGGCCAACCCGGACCGGGTAGAGATGAGCAGAGCGTCGACTTCGGGATGCACGAGAGGAATGCCCAGAATCCGGCTGAATGAGACGACCGGGACGGCCTCGCTCTGGTACACGACTTCCGGGCCGCGATCCCCGTATGAGACTCGTCCTGTGGTCAAGCGCATCGAACCGAGAACCGAGGCCTCCGAGA
>JBFJTO010000014.1:0-12758 GCA_041625295.1 Acidimicrobiia bacterium
AGCGCCATGCCGCGCGGGGCGACCACCACCGGGCCCTCACAGAACTTCATTTTCATGTAGGCATTCTGAATGCCGGCGACCGCTCCCTCGAGTTCTTCCCACATGTTGGACATGGCGAGCATGCCCACCAGGCCGATGTTGGCCCCGACCGAGAAGTTGACCGCTTCGTTGCCCACCACGAGTCCCACCAGTTCGCCGTTGTTGACCCGGTCGCATGACTTGTCGATCATCTCGATTATCTGGGCGTCGATCGAGTTCATCTTCGTGTGGAACTCGAGCAGGCCCACCCGGTCGCCCATGTCGTAGAGGGTGGCACCCTCGTTGGATTCGATCACCTTGCCGGCGTTGGCCAGGGCGGCGATGCTGATGTGCGGAGACTCCACCAACCGGTATTCGTCCGTCCGGACATCCCAATACAGCGTGTCGCCGCCACGGTTGACGTACCAGGTGCCCTCACTCTTGGCGAGCATCGTGTCCACCACGGCGGGAATCTCGAATCCCTCTTCCCTCATCCGGGCGACGGAGCGTGCAACGCCGATCGCGTCCCAGGTCTGGAAGGGTCCGAGGTCATAGTTGAATCCCCAGCGGAGGGCGCGGTCGATGTTGACGACATCGTCGGCGATCTCTCCGAGAAGCTGTGCCGAGTAGATGCAGGTCTCGGCGGTCACCTTCCACGCAAACCGTCCGGCCTCATCGTCGAACCAGACCATTGCGGCAACCCTGTCGGCAGAGTCGTCGAGATCGCGTGTGGCGCCGATCGAGTCGAAACGAACTTTGGACTGAGGGCCGTATTCGAGGGTTGCCAGGTCGAGCGCCAGGATCTGGCCGTCGGGCGACTTCTTGTAGAACCCGGCTCCGGTCTTCGCCCCGAGTGCGCCGGCATCCACCAGGGACTGGAGCACCGGAGGCACCGCAAAGCGGTGGTTCCAGGGGTCATCGGGGCATGACTCCTTCACGGTGGTGAGCACGTGGGCCATCGTGTCCAGGCCAACGACGTCGGCGGTCCGGAACACTGCCGACTTGGGTCGGCCCATAGCCGGGCCAAAGATCTTGTCGGCTTCGGCCACTCCCATGCCCATGTCTTTGATCCAGGTGAACACCGAAGCCATGCCGAAGGTGCCGATGCGGTTTCCGATGAAATTGGGTGTGTCCTTGGCGTAGACCACACCCTTGCCAAGCACCCTGGACCCGAAGTCCGCCATTGCCGACAAGACCTCGGGATCGGTATCGACACAAGGCACGAGTTCCAGGAGACGCATGTAGCGAACCGGGTTGAAGAAGTGGGTGACCATGAAGTTGGCTCGGAAGTCACGGGAGCGTCCCTCCGCCATGGCAGCCACCGGGAGTCCCGAGGTGTTGGACGACACCACCGTGCCGGGCCTGCGGTGCTCGTCCACCATCTCGAAGACCTTCTTCTTGATGTCGATGCGCTCGACGACCACTTCCACGATCCAATCGCATTCGGCCAGCTTGGCCACGTCGTCGGTGTAGTTGCACGGTGTCACCAGTTCCGCAAGGTCTTTTCGGTACAGAAGCGCCGGTCGAGCTTTGGACATCGACACGACGCCCGCTTGCGACAGACGGTTTCTCACCTTGCGGTCCTCGAGATCAAGGCCAGCCATCGACTCGGACTCGGTGAGATCGGAGGGAGCAACGTCGAACAGATAGGAGGGAATCCCTGCGTTGGCGAGGTGGGCGGCGATGCCCTGTCCCATGACGCCGGCTCCCAGCACGGCGACTCTGCGAATCTTCATGTGACTCCTTGATGGTGCCTGCCCACGATATCGGGTGTTCAAAGATGTTCCGAGAGCCCACAAGTCCCTTCTCTTGGCCGTTGCCGGCCCGCTAGCTTCCCGGCATGATCACCGCTGCCGTGGACATCGGAACCAACTCAATGCGTCTGCTGGTGGTCGACGGCAACGGTGCCGACATCGTGCGCACTCAGGTTGTCACCGGTCTCGGGCACGGAGTGGACAAGACGGGGAGGCTAGATCCTGACGCTCTGGGGCGGACCGTTGAGGTTCTGGCCGGCTTTGGCGAGGTCATGCGGACTCACCGGGTGGGAGCCGTTCGGGCCGTGGCCACTTCGGCTTCCCGGGATGCGGCCAACCGGGAGGACTTCTTTGATCGCGCCGAAAGGGCCCTCGGGGTGAGACCCGAGGTGATCTCGGGTCGCGATGAAGCCTCCCTCGCCTATGCCGGAGCCACCGCCGGGGTGGCGGGGAGTCCGGTGGTGATCGATATAGGTGGCGGCTCCACTGAGTTCGTGTGGATGTCGGGCGGCGTGCTCAACGCGGTCTCATTCGACATCGGGTCGGTGCGGCTCACCGATCGGCACCTGGGCAAGCACCCTGCTGCCTTCGACGACGTCGAGGCGGCCGGTGGGGCGTGCCAGGCCCTGTTCGCCCGTTTGGACGGGTGCGGAGCAGACGTCGCACTGGGCGTCGCCGGCACCTGGACCTCGCTCGCCGCCATCTCGCGAGCCGATGCCGGCGGGGTGCACGGCTTCCACCTGGCGAGGACCGAGATCGACCGGATGGTGTTGATGCTCGCCGGTCTCACCTTGGCCGAGACCGAGGACCTGGCGGGTCTGGATCCCGCACGGGCTCCCGTGATCCTCGCCGGTGCCGTCGTGGCCCGGGAAGCCGTGCGCAGACTCGCACTGGATCAGGTGACCGTCTCCGAGCGAGATCTGCTCGATGGCGTCGTCGCGGGGCTGGCGGCGTAATCTGCGGTATCCGGCCCGGGTGGCGTAACGGGTAGCCGCGGAGGTCTTAAACACCTCTGCCCGAGAGGGCGTGTGGGTTCGAATCCCACCCCGGGCACAAAGAAAACCCTGGTAGGGGATCCGGAGGGCTCTTGCCAGGAAGTCTTGACCGAGCGGTCAGTTACGATCTACGCCAATGCTAGCCGTTGTGAGGCAATCTTGAAAGGTTTGCGACTGCGGTTGACGTTGTGCGTCGTGTCCGGTATATGGATCCTAGAGGTGTGATCCCATCACGTAGTGGGAGGCTTGCGTGCGGCGCCCGACTCGCTCTGGAGTTGGTTCTGGTTGGTGGCTTCTGGCAGGCGCGTTCGCGATTTTGGCACTGGTGTGGTCCTTCAATCCGCGGGCAGCGTCGGCCCAATCGGCCGACGACGGCGAGAGCATCTTCGAGGCAAAGTGCGTTGCCTGTCATACGATCGGCGGGGGACGCCTGGTCGGACCCGACCTCGCAGGGGTTACCAGCCGCCGGGATCGGGACTGGTTGGCCAGATGGCTGGCCGCCCCGGATGCGGTGATCGCTGGGGGCGACCCGATAGCCATCCAGTTGCTCGCCGAGTCCAAGAACGTGGCGATGCCCAATTTTGGCTTCACCGATGCTCAAGTCGCCAGTCTGATCGCCTTCCTCGACTCCCAGACCGGGGGCACGACCGCGGCTGCGGCACCGGGGGCAACGACATCGCTCTCCGGAAATGCGGATGTCGGCAAGAGCCTGTTCGCGGGCACGTCCCGACTCGAAAACGGCGGTCCCTCCTGTCGCGCCTGCCACAGCATCGCCGGCATCGGCGCCCTCGGAGGCGGAGCCCTGGGGCCCGACCTGACCCAGGCATTCAGCAAGTATGGCCGAGGTGGTATTGCATCGCTGCTGGCCACCATTCCGCTCCCCACCATGAACCCGATCTTCGGTGAGCGGCCGCTGACTCAGGACGAACAAGCTGACCTGGCGGCCTTTCTGGAACAGGCCGGGGTGAGTGGCCGGTCCACGGAGGCACTCGGACAGTTGGTTCTCCTGGCGGTGGTCGGGGCGGCTCTGCTCCTATTGCTCGCCCGTGTCCTGCTGCGCGGGCGTCTCACCGAGGTGCGCAGGCCAGTCGTGGCCGGCTCCCGGACAGGATCCCGGATCAAAGTGATGACGCTCGATCGAGAGGAGGGGTCCTAGTGGGCTGGATTCAGGACCTGGTGGATCCGAAAGCGCGCAACTGGGAAGAGTTCTATCGCAATCGTTGGCAGCACGACAATGTGATCCGGACCACTCACGGCGTGAATTGCACGGGAGGATGCTCGTGGGCCGTGTATGTCAAGGACGGGATCATCACCTGGGAGATGCAGCAGACCGACTACCCGCTCCTCTGTGACGACATTCCTCCTTACGAGCCCCGCGGTTGTCAGCGGGGCATATCGGCTTCCTGGTACGTGTACAGCCCAATTCGCGTCAAGTATCCCTACATCCGGGGGGCTCTGATCGATCTGTGGCGAGAGGCCAGGGCGACGCATACCCAACCCGCCGAGGCCTGGCAATCCATAGTCGAGGACGAGCAGAAGCGGACCCGCATCCAGAAGGCTCGCGGCAAGGGCGGCTTCCGACGGGCCGACTGGGACGAGGTGCTCGAGATCGTCGCCGCCGCCTGTCTTCACACAGCCAAGCGCTATGGACCCGATCGCATCTTCGGGTTCTCACCCATCCCGGCCATGTCGTATCTGTCATATGCGGCCGGATCCCGCTTCCTGCAACTGTTCGGCGCCGTCAACATGAGTTTCTACGATTGGTACGCCGACCTTCCCAATGCCTTCCCGGAGATCTGGGGCGACCAGACGGATGTGGCCGAGAGCGCCGACTGGTACCACGCCAAGTACATCATCTCGATGGGCTCCAACCTCAATATGACCCGGACGCCCGATGTCCACTTCATCTCCGAGGCCCGCCACGAAGGGGCGAAGTTCGTTGTCATCGCTCCCGACTTCAGCCAGGTGGCCAAGTACTCCGACTGGTGGATTCCGGTCCAGGCAGGACAAGACACGGCGCTGTGGATGGCCATCAACCATGTGATCCTGAAGGAATTCCACGCCGATCGGAAGACGCCCTACTTCATCGACTATCTAAAGCGCTACAGCGACGCTTCATTCCTGGTGAAGTTGACTCCGAGCGCCGGTTCTTTCAAGGCTGGGCAGTTCCTGCGCGCCGGTCGTGTTGCTCGCTACGCAGGAGTCGAGAACGGCGACTGGAAGATGCTCGTTCACGATCGCAACGCCGGTGCCGTGAGGATGCCCAAGGGCACGGTCGGCTTCCGTTGGCAGGATCAGAAGGGCCAGTGGAACATCAAGCTGGAGGATGGACTCGACGACCAACCCATCGACCCTGAGCTGAGTTTCCGAGACGAGCACGACGAAGTGGTCATGGTCTCGTTCCACGAGTTCTCCGAGGGCAGGGTCTACGAGCGGGGCGTGCCCGTCAGGTACGTTGAGACCGCCGACGGCATCATCCCCGTCACCACCGTTTTCGACCTGTTGATGGCTCAATTCGGAGTTGGTCGAGGGCTTTCGGGCGACTACCCGCAGCACTACGACGACGACAAGCCCTACACGCCTGCTTGGCAGGAGCGGTTCACGGGTATCGGTCGGGAAACGGTCATCCGTCTGGCGCGCGAGTTCGCAGGCAACGCAGAGGCGACAGAAGGCAAGTCGATGATCATCGTGGGTGCCTCTGTCAACCACTGGTACAACAACAATCAGTCGTATCGCGCTCCCATCACAGCACTGATCCTGACCGGTTGCCCGGGGCGCAATGGCGGCGGAATGAACCACTACGTGGGCCAGGAGAAGC
This sequence comes from Acidimicrobiia bacterium, assembly GCA_041625295.1. Taxonomy (GTDB): domain Bacteria; phylum Actinomycetota; class Acidimicrobiia; order Spongiisociales; family ZC4RG35; genus JBFGRR01. The sequence continues at coordinate 5,586 of JBFJTO010000014.1, forward strand.
TCACGCTTGTCGCCCCATGGACGAGCATGGCGCTGGGACTCGATTGGTCCAAGCCCCCCCGTCTCCAGCAGACGCCGACATGGCACTACGTGCACAGCGACCAATGGCGTTATGAGGGTGAGTTCACCGATTACGCGCGGGTGCCCGCCGAGACCAAGTGGGCGAAGGGTCATGCGGTCGATCTGGCCGCAGCGTCGGTGCGCATGGGATGGATGCCTTTCTTCCCGCAGTTCAACCGGAATCCGATGGAGCTCGTGAACGAAGCGGAGGCTTCTGGGGCCCGCAACGATGACCAGATTGTCGAGAGCGTCGTCGATCGGTTGCGAACCGGCGACGTCAAGCTCTCGGTCGAAGATCCGGATGCTCCCGAGAACTGGCCGAGGGTGTGGTTCATCTGGAGGGGCAACGCCCTGCAGTCGAGTGCCAAGGGCGCTGAGTTCTTCCTCCGCCACTATCTAGGCACCCACGACAACATTGAGGCCACCGAGCATGCCGCCGGCAAGACAGAAACCGTTACGTTCCGTGAACCGGCACCTCGCGGCAAGATGGATCTGGTCGTGGACATCAACTTCAGGATGGACACGTCGGCTCTCTACTCCGACATCGTCCTTCCCACAGCCTTCTGGTACGAGAAGAACGATCTCAACACCACTGACCTGCACTCGTTCGTCCACCCACTGGGACAAGCCGTCCCGCCGGTTTGGGAGTCGAAGACCGACTACGAGATCTTCAAGTCGTTCGCCCGTACGGTCAGCGAGATGGCCCCTTTGGTGTTCCCGGAGCCGTTCAAGGACATCGTGGCCTCACCGCTCCAACACGACACACCGGACGAATTGGCACAACCGACCCCGCTCGATTGGGGCAAGGGAGAGTGTGAGCTCGTCCCGGGCGTGACAGCGCCCCATCTCAGGGTCGTGGAGCGCGACTACGCCAATCTGTACAACCGTTTCATCTCGCTTGGCCCGCTGATTCGCGAGAACGGCATGAACGGCCACGGTGTCCATGTTCCCGTCGCCAAGTTCTACGACCAGCTTCTGGAGAGTCCTGTCGGTACCGCACCCGACCCGCGACGCACTCGGGCTGTGGAGTGGGGCGGGAGGAAGTATCCGGGACTCGAAGATGCGCTCGATGCCTGCAACGTTCTGCTTCACCTTGCACCCGAAACCAACGGGGAGGTCGCCTATGCGGCGTTCGAGGCCGAAGAAGAGAATGTTGGGGTGCCGTTGGTGGATCTTGCCGAGGGAACCCGCGGCGTCCGGATGACCTTCCACGACATCACCCGCCAGGTGAGGCGGACCCTGACGAGTCCGTGCTGGTCGGGTGACGTCAATGACGGTCGGACCTATTCGGCGTGGACGCTGAACGTCGAGAGGTTGGTTCCCTGGCGAACTCTCACCGGGCGTCAACAGTTGTACAACGACCACCCCTACTACCGCGACTTCGGCGAGAACCTTCCGATCTACAAGCCAAAACTCGACCCTGTGGCGACCGGTGACATCGTGAGAAGTCAGGTTGACGACCAGTCGCTCGTTCTCAACTACATCACTCCGCATGGCAAGTGGAACATCCATTCCACTTACAAAGACAACCTCCGCATGCTGACCCTGTCTCGAGGCATGGATCCGATTTGGATCAATGACCGGCAAGCCGAGGAGGTGGGAATCGTCGACAACGACTGGGTAGAGGTTTTCAACGACAACGGGGTGGTGGTCACGCGGGCGGCAGTGAGTTCGAGGATCCCGCCCGGGATCTGCATGTATTACCACGCGGTTGAGCGGACCATCTACATCCCCAAGTCACAGATACGCGGTGGAAAGCGCGCCGGTGGGCACAACAGTCTCACCCGCACTCGAATCAACCCGCTGCTCCTTGCCGGTGGCTACGCGCAGTTCACGTACGGCTTCAACTATTGGGGCCCGATCGGCATCTTCACACGCGACACGTTTGTGGTGGTCCGAAAGATGGAGAAGCTCGAATGGTGAGTAACGACATGGACAGGAGCCACTGAAATGGACATCCGGGCCCAGGTTTCGATGGTTTTCCATCTCGACAAATGCATCGGATGTCACACCTGCAGCGTGGCGTGCAAGAACATCTGGACCGATCGGGAAGGCACCGAGTACCAGTGGTGGAACAACGTCGAAACCAAGCCCGGGACCGGGTATCCGACGCTCTGGGAGGACCAGGACACGTACGGGGGTGGATGGGAGATGGTCGACGGCAAGCTGCATCTGAAGCTGCAGAGCAAGTCGGGGACCCTTGGCAACATCTTCTACAACCGGCGCCTGCCGACGATCAACGATTACTACGAACCGTGGACCTACGACTACGAACACCTCTTCACAGCGCCCGAGGGCCCCGATCAGCCCACCGCCCGGGCCGTGTCGTTGATCACCGGCGACTTCATGGAGATCGAAGCGGGTCCCAACTGGGACGACGACCTGGGTGGGTCTCCTGTGTATGCCGCCAACGACGCCAACCTCGGCGACCTGACTGACGAGGAGCGGGCCCAACTCAACGAGATCCAGCAGGTCGTGTTCTTTTATCTGCCCAGGATCTGCAACCACTGCATCAACCCCGGATGCGTGGCGGCGTGCCCGGCCGGCGCCCTCTACAAGCGTGGTGAAGACGGCATCGTGCTCGTCAACCAGGACAAGTGTCGCGCCTGGCGAATGTGCATCTCCGGCTGTCCCTACAAGAAGGTCTATTACAACTGGTCCACAGGCAAGTCCGAGAAATGCATCCTCTGTTTCCCACGCTTGGAGAGCGGCCAGCCACCGGCATGTTTCCATTCCTGCGTCGGGCGGATCCGGTATCTGGGCGTGTTGCTCTACGACGCCAACCGGATCGAGGAGGTTGCCAGCTCACCTGCAGCCGAGCTCGTTGAAGCCCAACGGGGAATCATCCAGGATCCGTTCGATCCCGCAGTGATCGGGGCTGCTCGAGCCAGTGGAGTTCCGGAGAACATGCTCGCCGCGGCTCGGCACTCGCCGGTCTACAAGTTCGTCAAGCAGTGGCGGCTGGCTCTGCCCCTCCATCCTGACTTTCGGACGCTGCCGATGCTCTACTACGTGCCCCCGATGCTCCCGGTCCTGGCCAAGGTGAACGCCGGCGTCTACGACGTGACCGGATCTGATAGCCCGGGGTTGGTGCCCCTGCTGAGTTCCCTGGAGGCCGCCAGAGTGCCGCTGCGCTACCTGGCACGGCTCTTTTCGGCTGGAAACGAAGAGGTAGTGGGGGAGGTATACCGAAAGCTGATCGCGGTGCGGGTGTTCAAACGAGCCAAGACGGTCGGGGACATCGGCGAGCACGAGGTGCAAGAGGCGCTGGCGGCCGGTGGCCTGACGGCTGCGGAAGCGGAAGCCATCTTTCGGCTGACCGCATTGCCCTCGTACGAGGAACGGTTCGTGGTGCCGCCGCTGGGTAGGGAGGGCGCAATAGAGCAGACTGAGGATCCGTACGCTCACAAGCGCGAGGCCGGTTTTGGCACGCGCACGGCGCCCGAGCGGAGATGGTGATCTTGACCGAATCACCGGTTTCACCCCGAGTCTGGGAGCTCTTCGCGCAGTTGCTGGATTATCCCCGAGAGGTCCCACTGGAGACCTTGGCGGAGTGCCGAATTCTGATTGCGGAGATCTCTGAGGACGCCGCCGCGGGCCTGGGCGGGTTCGAGGCATTTGTGGGGGGAGTCAGCGTTGGCCACCTCCAGGAGCAGTACACCCGATCGTTCGACATGGACGAAAGCAACAGCCTGTATGTGGGATACCATCTGTTGGGCGAGAGTTACAAGCGAAGCGCTTTGCTCCTGGAGCTCAAAGTGCGCTACCGGACCCAGGGTGTCGAAGTCGCCGGTGAGTTGGCCGACCATCTGCCCGTGGTCCTGAGGTTTCTTGGCGTGTGCGAGGACCGCGAACTTGCCCACGAGATCATCGTTGAGGCAGTCCGTCCGATGTTGGAGATCATGGCGGGGAAACGCGAGAAAGCTTCCGACACAGCGGAAGCAGACCGTCCTCCCTCAGTTCCCGGTCCGTACGACGCGGTGTTGGCTGCTCTGCTCGATGTGGTGCGAGCCGTGCCCGTCAGCGAACCACAGCCACTTGTCATCACGGGCGCCGCCGGATGGCCGACCATGTGAGGAGAGGACGATCATGCTGAATCCCGTCTTGTTCATCGCCTTCCCATATTTCGCTGTCGCCACGGCCGTATGGGTGGCGGTCCACCGATACCGAACCGACCGCTTCTCCTATTCGAGCCAATCGTCGCAGTTCCTGGAGAACCGATTGCTGAGCTGGGGGTCGCTGCCCTGGCACTACGCGATCCTGGTCATCCTGTCGGCGCATCTTTTCGCCCTGTTGATCCCCGGGTCCTGGGCCGTGCTGATAGCTGCACCGATCCGCCTCTACATCCTCGAAGTGACCGGCCTGGCCCTGGCGCTGACGGCGGTCACTTCGCTCATCGTGCTCGTCTACCGACGGCTGACAACGGCTCGGGTCCGGGCTGTGACCTCTCCGGCAGATTGGCTGCTGCTCATCCTGCTTATCGCTCAGGTGGGACTCGGCTTCTGGGTGGCGCTGTACTTCCGATGGGGAGCGGACTGGTATCTGCACACTGCGGTGCCGTGGCTCGTGTCTCTCCTGAAGTTCCAACCGGACATCGCCACCGTGACGACACTGCCGTGGGTGGTCAAGCTGCACATGCTTGGCGGGTTCTTGATCTTCGCGGTGTTTCCGTTCACCCGTCTGGTGCATGCCGTGACTTTCCCCATCAGGTATTTGTGGCGGCCCTACCAAGTTGTGGTCTGGAACCGTCGGGCATCCAGGCCGCTCTAGCCGGCGAGTTCGGGAAGGAGTTAGTTCGATTGACCGCTGCCGGCAGCTTCAGAGTTCGAGTTCGATCGCGCTCGCCGGTCAGGCAACCGGGTCGAGCAACTTTGCCGGCGCTATCTGTTCCATGAACTCTGGGTAGGCGGCGGTCCCGTGCTCCATCCTGTCCAGACCGGCCAGCTCCTCCTCTGCAGTCACCCGCAGGCCCCAATAGCGTTTGATGGCCCGGAAGATCAACGTCGACATGCAGAATGTCCAGCCCGCTATCGCCAGGGCGCCCACCAACTGGACACCAAGCTGGCGAAGCCCGCCGCCGTAGAAGAGACCCGTGCCGTCTGCCGACTCGAAGAGCCCGACCGCCAGAACGCCCCAGATTCCGGCGACTCCGTGGACCGAGATCGCACCCACCGGGTCGTCTATGCCGATCGCTTCCAGTTTGACGATCGAAATCACGACCAGCAGACCGGCTATGGAGCCGATGAGGATCGCTCCGCCATTGCTCACGTTTGCGGTCCCAGCTGTGATCCCGACCAGACCCGCGAGCGCGCCGTTCAGAGTCAAACCCACATCCGGCTTCCCGTACACGGGGTATGTCCATGCGGCGAACATCGCCACGATCGCTCCGGCTGCTGCAGAGAGAGTCGTGGTCACCGCCACCGAGGCGAAATCCTGGCCCACCGCACCCAGGGTGGATCCTGCATTGAATCCATACCAACCAAACCACAGGATGAACACGCCCAGTGCCCCGAGGGTGAGGCTGTGGCCGGGAATCGGCAACGGCTTGCCCGAGATGTCGTACTTTCCGATCCTTGGTCCGATGGTCAGCACCCCGACCAGGGCGGCCACACCGCCGGTCAGATGGACGACACCCGACCCGGCGAAGTCGAGATATCCGAGGTGGCCCAGCCAACCCTGTCCGCTCCACGCCCAGTGGGTGATCACCGGATAGATGAGACCGGTGACGAAAGGGGTGTAGAGCAGATATGCAGAGAATCTGGTTCTCTCGGCCATCGCTCCCGAGACGATCGTCGCGGCGGTTGCGGCAAACACCACCTGGAAGAACCACTCCACCGATCTGTCCGGGTTGTTGAAGAAGAACTCCCCATACCCGACGAAGCCGCCGATGGTCGAACCGCCATAAGCGAGGCCAAAACCGACAGCCCAATACACGATGGATCCGACTGCAAAGTCCATGAAGTTCTTCATCACGATGTTGGCTGTGTTCTTTGCGCGGGTGAATCCGGCCTCGACGAGTGCGAAACCAGGCTGCATGAACATCACCAGAATCGCGGCAACGATCACCCACACGTTGTCGATTGCCCTGGAAAGCTCGGCCACGGACGGTTCCTGAGCCGCGGCAACGCCGGTCAGTGGGCCAAGAAGCATCAGGGCCGTGACCACACCGAGTCTCCATGTCTTTCGCACCGTCGGGCCTCCATCGTTTGGATTCTGAGAACGTAAGGGAGGTCCGTTGCCGCAGCGTTGCTCTTCGGTTGCGGTTAGGCCAACACAGTGTTTCAAGGGTGTTTCCGGTTACCTTTGTAAGGAATGCATCCAGTCGCCTCGAATCGCGGAGCGGGTTGAACGGCGTGAGCGTCCAGCAACTTGCCGATGACATCGTCAACGGGGTCGAACGCGTCATCGTCGGCAAGAGAGACGTTGCCGAGAAACTCGTGGTGGCGTTGTTCGCCCGGGGTCATGTGCTGCTGGACGATGTGCCCGGGACCGGCAAGACAATGCTTGCCCGAAGTTTGGCCGCCTCCACCGGGCTGGAGTTCAAGCGGATCCAGTGCACGCCCGACCTCCTGCCGGGAGATATCACCGGAGTCAATGTGTTCGATCCCTCTTCGGCCTCTTTCCTGTTCCGACCAGGGCCGGTCTTCGCCGATGTCGTCCTCGCCGATGAGGTGAACAGGGCGACTCCTCGAACCCAGGCTGCCCTCTTGGAAGCGATGCAGGAGAGGCAGGTGACCACCGATGGCGAGACCCGGAGGCTTGGCGACCCCTTCATCGTCATCGCCACCCAGAATCCCATCGAGTTCGAGGGGACTTTCCCCCTCCCCGAGGCTCAGTTGGACCGTTTTCTCCTCTCGGTCTCGGTCGGGTACCCGGCCGAGGTGGAAGAGGCCGGCCTGGTGTCGCGCCGGGCAATCCCCATCGAGTCGATCGATGCGGTTGTAGATCCCGATGCGGTCAGGATGGGGTTCGACGAGGTGGATTCGGTCCATGTATCCGATGAGGTGGCCGGCTTCTTGGTTCGATTGGTACGGCGCACCCGCTCGCACCCCGCGCTGGCGCTGGGGGCGAGTCCTCGTGCCTCGCTGGCACTGGGTATGGGAGCCCGGGCGCT
>JBFJTO010000015.1:0-12741 GCA_041625295.1 Acidimicrobiia bacterium
AACACTGAGATGGCGGTGGAGTTGATCACTCCGATCGCGATGGATGCTGGGCAGCGGTTCGCGATTCGTGAGGGTGGTCGGACGGTTGGTGCCGGCCGCGTCACCAAAATCACCAAGTAAGACCTTGAGAATTCATACAGGAAATGAGCGCTGATGGCTGAAGGACAAAAGATCCGGATCCGATTGAAGGCCTACGACCACCAGGTGGTCGATGAGTCTTCGCGGAAGATCGCCGAAACGGTCATCCGGACGCAGGCCAAGATCAAGGGCCCGGTGCCTCTCCCGACGGAGATCCACCGTTACTGCGTCATTCGAGGTCCACACGTACACAAAGATTCCCGTGAGCACTTCGAGTTGCGGATCCACAAGCGTCTGATCGACATCATCGAGCCTACGCCCAAGACCGTTGATTCACTGATGCGTCTCGATCTTCCCGCGGGCGTGGAAGTGGAGATCAAGCTGTGAACGCGATCCTCGGAGAAAAGCTGGGTATGACCCAGATCTTTGACAGCGATGCCAGGGCGATCCCGGTCACCGTTATCAAGGCCGGGCCCTGCCACGTGGTCCAGGTCAAGAGACCGGAGACCGACGGGTACTCGGCGGTTCAGATCTCTTTTGGTGAAGTGAAACCCTCGCGGATCTCCAAGCCGGAGGCGGGGCACCTCTCCAAGGCCGGTGTGGCACCGTCGGGTTCGCTCGTCGAGGTGCGTGTCGATGATCCCGGTTCCTACAAGGTCGGCCAGGAGATCACGATCGGCGACATCTTCGTCAAGGGCAACAAGGCCGACGTCACCGGAGTGTCCAAAGGCAAGGGCTTTCAAGGCGTCATGAAGCGTCACAACTTCTCGGGTCTCGGAGCCAGCCATGGCACCCACAAGAAGCATCGTGCGCCGGGTTCCATCGGCGCCTGTGCCACACCTGCCCGCGTTTTCAAGGGCATGAAGATGGCCGGGCGCATGGGCGGGGATCGCACCACGATCCTCAACCTCGAAATCGTCGAAGTGGACGCCGAGCGCAGCCTTCTACTCCTCGGCGGAGCAGTTCCAGGTCCCAATGGTTCGCTTGTGATCATCAGGGAAGCCGTGAAGGGAGTCGTCCGTGGCTGACATCAAAGCACCTCTCTTCAAGTCCGATGGGTCCGTGCAGGGTGAGGTCAAACTCGACCCCGCGATCTTTGGAATCGAACCCAACATGGCGGTCATGCACCAGGTGGTCACGGCTCAGTTGGCCGCGGCCCGTTCAGGCACTGCCTCTACCAAGACCCGCGGAGAGGTCCGCGGCGGAGGCGCCAAACCGTGGCGCCAGAAGGGCACCGGTCGGGCCCGCCAGGGTTCCATCCGTGCCCCCCATTTCGTCGGCGGTGGCGTGGCCCATGGCCCCAAGCCCCGGGATTACACGCAGCGCACACCCAAGAAGATGCGCAAGCTGGCACTTCGCTCGGCTCTCTCGGCTCGGGCATCCGAGGACGCCGTGATGGTGGTCGACACCATCGACTGGACGTTGCCAAAGACCAAGATGGCCGTCGGACTGCTCGACAAGATGGGCGCCTCCGGCAAGACCCTGATGGTGCTCAACCGTCACGATGTGGTGGCAGCCCGATCGTTCGGGAATCTCCCCCACGTCCTCATCACCGAGCCCGGACATCTGACCACATACGACGTTCTGTGGTCCGACCAGGTCGTGTTCACGACGAGCACCGTCGACGCGGTCGGCCGCAACAGTGCCTTCGAGGTCAGCGCTACCGACTTCGTCAAGGAATCCGGAGGCTCGAAGTGAAGAATCCTCGCGACATCATCATCGAGCCGATCGTCTCGGAGAAGTCCTACGACCTCATCGAGAAGAAGAACACCTACACATTCGTGGTGGACCGACGTTCCAACAAGACCGAGATCAAGCAGGCGATTCAATCGATCTTCGAGGTCAAGGTCACCAGCGTGAATACCCACAACCGATCCGGCAAAGTCAAACGGACCGGATTGGTGAGTGGCAAACGCAACAACGTCAAGCGAGCGCTGGTCACGCTTGCAGAAGACGATTCGATCGACTTGTTCGGAGTTTGAGATGGCAGTGAGAAAACGCAAGCCGACTTCGGCGGGACGCCGGTTTCAGACCGTGTCGGATTTCGCCGAGATCACCAAGAGCGAGCCGGAGAAGTCCTTGCTCGCCGGCAAGAAGGTGAGCGGTGGCCGCAACGTGAACGGCCGGGTCACCTCGCGCCATCGTGGTGGCGGCCACAAGCAGCAGTATCGGGTGATCGACTTTCGGCGTACCAAAGACGGGATTCCCGCCAAGGTCGCCGCGGTCGAATACGACCCCAACAGGAACGCCCGCATCGCGCTGCTCCACTATGTAGATGGCGAGAAGACATACATCCTCCATCCCATCGGTGTGAGAGTCGGCGACATGCTCGAGTCGGGCAGTCGCGCGGACATCCGGCCCGGAAACGCTCTTCCCATGCGCAACATCCCCGCAGGCACGACCGTGCATGCCGTGGAGATGCGGCCCGGTGGTGGAGCCAAGATGGCCCGATCGGCAGGTGCCTCGGTGCAGTTGATGTCCAAGGAAGGTGACCTGGCTTTGCTCAGACTTCCATCGGGCGAGATGCGCCAGGTGCCCCTCGACTGTCGTGCCACCGTTGGCCAGGTTGGAAACACCGAGGCAGAGCTTGTCAAGCTCGGCAAGGCGGGCCGGATGCGCTGGAAGGGCGTGCGGCCCCAGACCCGGGGCGTTGCCATGAACCCGATCGACCACCCCCTCGGTGGTGGTGAAGGTCGCTCGTCCGGAGGCCGCCACCCGGTGAGCCCTTGGGGAAAGCCCGAAGGCAGGACCCGGTCCAAGAAGAAGAAATCCAGCAAATACATCGTTCGCCGTCGCAGCACGAAGGGTCGGAGGTAGACCATGGGGCGTAGTCTGAAGAAGGGGCCCTTCGTCGACGATCATCTGATCGAGAAGATCGAAGCGCTCAACAGCAAGGGAACCAAGCGGGTAGTACGGACCTGGAGCCGTCGTTCGACCATCGTTCCCGACATGATCGGCCACACGATCGCGGTCCATGATGGCCGCCGTCATGTGCCCGTGTACATCACCGAGTCGATGGTTGGCCACAAGCTGGGGGAGTTCGCTCCCACCCGCACGTTCCGTGGCCATGCCGGCCGGAGAGAAAAGGCGGCCACGCGCTCATGAAGGTTCGCGCTCAAGCCAAATACATCCGGCAGTCTCCCTACAAGGTTCGCCGTGTGCTCGACCTGGTTCGCGGGCTCTCGGTCAACGAAGCCGAGTTGGTGCTCAGGCACACACCGCTTCGGGCCACGGAACCGGTGGTGAAGACCCTCAAATCGGCGGTCGCCAACGCTGAGCACAATCACGCGCTCGACGCCGAAGAGTTGTTCGTTTCCGAGGCGTTTGCCGACGAGGGTCCCACCCTCAAGCGGTTTCGCCCGCGCGCCCGCGGTCGGGCCACGCACATACGCAAGCGGACCAGCCACATCACAATTGTCGTATCCGACCGGGAGGTGAACTGATGGGACAGAAGATCCACCCGTACTCATTCCGGTTGGGAGTAGTCACGGATTGGAAGTCCAAGTGGTATTCCGACAAGGACTACGTAGAACTCGTCAACGAGGACTGGCGCATCCGTGACTATCTGCGCAACGAGTTGCGCCGTGGCGCGGTGTCGAGGATCGATATCGAAAGAACCCGGGACCGCGTCGTCGTCGAGATCCACACAGCCCGTCCGGGCGTGGTGATCGGCCGCAGAGGTGCTGAGGCCGAGCGCCTGCGTGGCGATCTCGAGGTCATTGCATCCAAGCCGGTAAAACTCAACATCATCGAGCTCAAGGATGCCGAGACCGACGCCCAGCTTCTTGCCCAGGGAATCGCCGACCAGCTCGAAAACCGTGTTGCCTTCCGCCGCGCCATGAAGCGGGCGGTGGCTTCGGCGACCAAGGCCGGGGCCGAGGGCATAAGGGTGGAGTGCAAGGGTCGCCTTGGTGGCTCCGACATGGGCCGTCGCGAGTGGTATCGCGAGGGCAGGGTTCCGTTGCAGACGATCCGTGCCGACATCGATTTCGGCACCGCCACTGCCAGGACCACCGTCGGCGCCATCGGTGTCAAGGTCTGGGTCTACAAAGGCGATGTGGTTCGTCGAGCTTCCAGTAGCGACAAGATCTCGGCTGAAGCCGCATTGGCGACAGGCGGACCGGCGCGTCGTGCTGCACCCGCAAAGGCGCGGGCTGAGCATGCCGCCGGGGGTGATAAAGTTCCTCGCCTCATCGAGGCCGGTGGCGGCAAGCGTCTCATCGAGGCCGGTGGCGGCAAGAGGGACGGAAAGCGAGTCATCGAGGCAGGCGGCGGTAAGAAGAAACTCGACGCCGACGTCGCCGAAGCTGAGTTCAAAGAAGAGCGGACCGTGCTTACGGATGTCGAGCCCATCGTGCCCGCTCCCGAAGTCGAGTTCGAAGAAGCAGTAGGGACGCCTGAAGAGGCGTCGACGACCGAGTCAACACAGGAAGAGGAGTAAGCCGTCATGTTGATGCCCAAGCGCGTGAAGCACCGGAAGGTGCATCGCGGTCGCCGGAGAGGCGTCGCCAGAGGCGGCACGACCGTGAACTTCGGTGAGTTCGGGATACAGGCTGTCGAAGAAGCCTGGATCACCGCTCGCCAGATCGAGTCGGCTCGTATCGCGATCACCCGAACCATCAAGCGTGGTGGCAAGGTGTGGATCACGATCTTCCCGGACAAGTCGGTGACTGCCAAGCCCGCCGAGACCCGCATGGGTTCCGGTAAGGGCAACCCCGAATTCTGGGTTGCCGTTGTCAAGCCGGGTCGCGTCATGTTCGAACTGGCTGGTGTCGATGAGACATTGGCCCGGGAGGCCATGCGCCGGGCCGGCCACAAGCTGCCCATCAAGACTCGATTCGTCATGAGGGAGGACTGATGAACGCTACCGACCTCATGGAGCGGACGCCGGACGAGCTCGTCGAGTTGCTTGCCAACGCCAAAGAAGAGCTTTTCAACCTTCGTTTTCAGCTGGCTACGAACCAGTTGAACAACACGGCCCGTGTCCGGGCCACCAAAAAAGACATCGCTCGCATCCTGACAGTGATGCGGGAACAGGAAATCGAAGCGTGGCGTGCCCAACAAGCCGCCGCAAGGAGGAATGCGTGATGGAGCGTTCTCGACGCAAGGTGCGCGTGGGCGTCGTCGTCTCCGACGCGCGGGACAAGACAGTGACCGTTGTCGTGCCCACGTCGTTCAAACACCCGCAGTACGACAAGGTGGTTCGGCGGAGCTCGAAGTTCCATGCCCACGACGAGCTCGAATCTCGCAACGGTGACACGGTCCGGATCATGGAGACCAAGCCCATCTCCAAGCAGAAGAGGTGGCGCGTGGTCGAGATCGTGGAGCGTGCCAGATGATCCAGCAGGAGTCACGGCTCAAGGTCGCCGACAACAGCGGCGCCCGGGAGGTCCTGTGCATTCGCGTGCTCGGCGGGTCCACCCGCCGTTATGCGGCGATCGGGGACATCATCGTGGCCGCCGTCAAGGAAGCCACCCCGGGCGGAACCGTCAAAAAGGGCGAGGTCGTCAAGGCCGTTGTGGTCAGGACCAAGAAGTCGAAGCGGCGCCAGGACGGCTCTTACATCCGATTCGACGACAACGCTTGCGTGATCATCGATGCCAACCAGCAGCCGCGCGGAACTCGCATCTTCGGGCCGGTTGCCCGCGAGCTGCGTGAAAAGAAGTTCATGAGGATCGTCTCGTTAGCCCCGGAGGTGCTCTGATGAGGCTGCGCGAGGGTGACAAGGTGATGGTCATTGCCGGCAAGGATGCGGGCAAGGAGTCACGCATCAAGAGGACGTTCCCGAGCGATGACATGATTCTCGTCGAAGGCGTCAACACGGCCAAGAGGCATTCCAAGCCGCGCGGTCAGACGATGCAGGGCGGGATCATCGACAAGGACATGCCGATCCACGTATCGAACGTGATGATCATCTGTGCCGACTGCGGTCCGACCCGTGTGGGTCATCGCACCGATGAGATCGGCAAGCACCGGGTGTGCCGGAAGTGTGGTGGTGACCTGTGACCCCCCGACTCAAGACCAGATATGTGAAGGAGATCGCTCCTGCCTTGATGAAGGAGCTCGGGTTCGGCAACGTCATGCAGATTCCCCGCTTCCAGAAGATCGTCGTCAACATGGGAATCGGCGAAGCGGTCAATGACCGCAAGCAGGTCGAAGCCGCCACCGAAGAGCTGCGTGTGATAACCGGACAGCAGCCGCGCCTCAATCAGGCCTCCAAGTCGGTGGCCGGATTCAAACTGCGTGAGGGCATGCCGATCGGCGTGTCCGTGACCATGCGGGGCGACCGCATGTGGGAGTTCTTCGATCGGTTGCTGGCGGTGGCCATTCCCAGAATCCGGGACTTCCGAGGCCTCAACCCGAAATCGTTCGACGGTCGGGGCAACTATTCGTTCGGAGTCACCGAGCAGCTGATCTTCCCTGAGGTGGATTTCGACAAGGTAACGGCGACACGGGGTATGGACATCACCATCTGTACGTCCGCACCCAACAATGCGCAGGCAAAGGCGCTTTTGGATGCGTTCGGCTTCCCGTTCCGCAGGCAAGAGGCCCGCACGACGGGAGGAGTCTGATGGCAAAGAAATCGATGATCATCAAGAACAGTCGCACACCGAAGTTCAAGGTGCGCGGCTACAACCGGTGCAAGAAGTGCGGTCGGCCCCGTGCCTACATCCGCGACTTCGGGATGTGCCGTATCTGTTTCAGAGAACTGGCCAGCCGTGGCGAGCTTCCCGGCGTCCGAAAGGCTTCGTGGTAATCATGATGACCGATCCAATCGCAGACATGCTCACTCGGATTCGCAACGGTGTGGCCGTTGGCAATGCCAAGGTCGCCATGCCGTCGTCGAAGATGAAGGAGTCCATCGCCCGGATTCTCGCTTCGGAAGGTTTCATCGACCGTTACGAGGTCAAGAACGCCGACCCGGGATCGCAGCTCACTGTGGTTCTCAGGTACGCGGATCGCCGCCAGCCGGCACTGAACGGCATCAAGAGAGTCTCCAAGCCTGGCCACCGTGTTTATCGGGGTTCGGAAGAGATCGGCCGCGTCAAAGGCGGGCTCGGCGTAGCCATCGTTTCCACTTCCCAGGGTCTGATCTCTGATAGAGAAGCCCGTCGCCGCCGCCTCGGTGGCGAGATCGTGTGCGAGGTCTGGTGAGATGAGCCGCATAGGAAAGATGCCGGTGACGCTTCCCGCAGGTGTGGAAGTCGTGGTCTCCGGTCAGTCAGTAAATGTGAAAGGTCCCAAGGGCAGCCTCTCGGCGGCTTTCTCGGACCGCGTCAGCGTCTCCGTTGCGGACGGGACGGCAGCGGTGACGCGAGCCGACGACACTCGCCAAGCCCGTGCTCTGCACGGACTGACCCGTGCCCTGCTCGCCAACATGGTCACAGGGGTGTCGACAGGGTATGTGAAGACGCTGGAAATCATCGGCGTCGGCTATCGCGCCGCACTCAAGGGCCGCGACCTGGAGATGCAGTTGGGGTTCAGCCATCCGGTCAGCGTCATCGCCCCGGAAGGAATCGTCTTCGAGGTGCCAGAGCCGACAAAGGTGCTCGTGTCCGGCATCGACAAACAGAAGGTTGGGCAGGTAGCCGCCAACATCCGCAAGCTCCGTCCACCCGAGCCATACAAGGGCAAGGGGATTCGGTACACGGGCGAATACGTGCGCCGCAAGGCCGGAAAGGCAGGTAGGTGATGAGGGGCTCTCGTTTGGACGCCCGTGCCCGGAGGCATGCGCGTGTGCGTAAGCACCTGAAGGGCACGGCAGGTCGTCCCCGTCTGGCTGTCTACCGCTCAAACCGTTACATCTACGCCCAGGTGATCGATGATCTCGGCGGGTCGACTCTGGCAGCTGCCTCCTCTCAGGAGACGGCCTTGCGGGAAAAGACCCTCACGGTCGAGACCGCAACCGAGGTCGGCAAATTGGTCGCTGAGCGCGCCAAGGCTGCCGGTATCGATTCGGTTGTCTTCGACCGGGGCGGCTACAAGTTCCATGGCCGGGTCAAGGCCCTGGCCGACGGCGCCCGGGAAGGGGGTCTCGACTTTTGAGACAGCAATCATCGTCCGATCAGCAACAGCAATATGACGAGCGAGTCATTCAGATCAACCGCGTCGCCAAGGTGGTCAAGGGTGGCCGCCGCTTCTCGTTCACTGCCCTCGTGGTGGTTGGAGACGGCAATGGCAATGTGGGCGTGGGTTACGGCAAAGCCAAAGAGGTTCCGGCCGCAATTCAGAAGGGCATGGAAATCGCTCGCCGCTCGATGGTTGCGGTTCCCATGGCCGGACAGACGATCATTCACGCCAACACCGGCCAGCACGATGCCTCTCGGGTGATCATCAAGCCGGCTGCCCCGGGTACCGGCGTGATCGCAGGAGGTGCGGTGCGTCAGATCCTCGAGGCCGCGGGAGTCAAAGATGCCCTGGCCAAGTCGCTCGGTTCTCCGACCCATCTCAACGTGGCTCGGGCGACCATGAACGCACTCCTCGGCCAGCACCGTCCGGACGAGGTGGCCCGTCTTCGTGGCAAGCCCGCAGAAGATTTCGTGCCACCGGCCCTTCTTGCCGCGTACAGGTCCACTGAAGCGATGCGGGCGAATCCGTGAGGAGATGGTGATGTCCGGAAAACTCATAGTCACCTTGCGCAGGAGCTTGATCGGTGAAAAGCCGAAGACCCGGGCCACGGTCCGCGGTCTCGGATTGAGAAAACTGCATCAGTCCGTGGAGCACAATGACACTCCCGATGTTCGGGGAATGCTCCACAAGGTGCGCCATCTGATCGAAGTGGAAGAGAAGTAGACGCTCGCGCGTCGTGGGCTTGAAAGACCCCGCGATTCATGACGAAAGACTCAATGGAGACCCAATGTCCGACGAGAGAGAAAAACTGAAGCTCCACCATCTTCATCCCGCACCGGGCTCGAAGAAGGAGAAGATCCGCGTCGGGCGCGGAGAGGGCGGTAGGCGCGGGAAAACCGCTGGTAGAGGCACGAAAGGCCTCAAGGCGCGGTCCAAGCTGCGTCCCGGGTTCGAGGGTGGCCAGATGCCACTGTCGCGGCGGCTGCCCAAGCTCCCCGGGTTCACCAACCCGAACAAAGAGGTGTTTGCCGTCATCAACGTCGGCAAGCTGGGAGAGACGTTCGACGCCGGAACCTCGGTTGGACCCGACGAGCTGCGCAAGCTCGGTCTCGTCAAGCACCGCGGCCGGGTGAAAGTCCTTGCCAACGGCGACATCGACCATGCGATCACCGTGAAGGCCCACGCCTTCTCGGAAGCTGCCCGCCAGAAGATCGAAGCAGCCGGCGGGTCGGTCGAAGTCCTCGGAAGCTGACCGGCTTCTGCGGAGTGAGTATCGTGCCGTCGACCCCCAGGATCGTTGAGACCACATGAAAGTCTTTTCCATATACCGCTACATGTTCCAGATCTCGGATCTTCGCAAGAAGATCCTGTTCACACTTGCGATGTTCGCGGTGTATCGACTGGGCACGACGATCCCGGTTCCCGGGATCGACCTCAGCGCCGTAAACCTGTTCCAGGAGCGGCAGCAGGCGGGTGGCGTGTATGGATTGCTCAACCTCTTCTCGGGCGGCGCATTGAGGAGCTTCTCGGTGTTCTCGCTTGGGATCATGCCTTATATCACGGCGTCGATCATTCTCCAGTTGCTGGCCGTGGTGATCCCCAAACTCCAGGCGCTTCAGGAGGAGGGGGAATCGGGCCGCAAGGTGATCACCCAATGGACCCGTTACCTCACGGTGATCCTGGCCCTGATCCAGTCGACCGGATTCACGTTCCTGTTCCACGTAGGGACTTTCACGGGTGGCATCGACCTGGTCCCCAACTACTGGTGGGGTCGGGTCTCGCTGATCGTGCTGACGATGACGGCCGGAACCGCGTTCGTGATGTGGCTTGGTGAGCTGATCACAGAGCGCGGGATAGGCAACGGGATGTCACTTCTGATCTTCATCTCGATCGTCAGCCAGTTCCCGTTCCTGTTCGGCCAGTTGTGGTTCCAGACAGCAGACGTCGGCCTGTGGTTCCGGTTCATCGTCGTGATCATTCTGTTCCTGGCGATGGTGGTGGCCATCATCTACATGGACCAGGCGCAGCGGCGTATCCCGATCCAATTCGCAAAGCGGGTTCGGGGTCGTCGTGTGATGGGCGGCCAGTCGACCTACATCCCCCTCAAGATCAACACCGCCGGCGTCATACCGGTGATCTTCGCAACGTCGGTGATGCTGTTTCCTGCCCTCATCGTCACGGCTATCCCCTCCAACACTCGTTGGGTCACAGCCATCCGCAACTGGGTGGATTCCAACCTGGGTGGGCAGACCGGTGGCCAGATCTCGTGGTGGTACGTGCTGGCATTGTTCGGCTTGATCGTGTTCTTCACCTACTTCTACACGGCGATTCAGTTCGATCCCCAGCGCCAATCGGAGATGATTCAGCGCCAGGGCGGGTTCATCCCCGGTGTGCGTCCCGGGCGACAGACTTCCCAGCACCTGAGCCACACGCTCAACCGGATCACGCTTCCCGGATCGTTGTTTCTGGCGGTCATCTCGGTCATTCCTGCGATTGCGGGTCTGGTATGGAACATCCCGCTCGGGTTTGCCGGTGTTTCGATCCTCATCGTCGTCGGCGTGGCGCTGGAAACCATGAAGCAGATCGAGAGTCAGCTCACGATGCGCAATTACGAGGGAATCCTCACATGAGGTTGCTCTTCGTCGGCCCTCCCGGGGCCGGCAAGGGCACACAGGCTCAACGGGTCGCGTCCCGATTGGGAATCGCCCATGTTTCCACGGGCGACATGTTCAGAGCCCTCGACGGGACAACCCCTCTCGGGCAGCGGGTCCAGGCGATCATGGCCGCGGGTGACTACGTCTCCGATGACATCGTCATCGAGATGCTCGAGGATCGGATCGCCAAGTCCGATGCCGAGGCAGGTTTCATTCTCGATGGCTTTCCGCGCACCCTCGCCCAGGCTCGGGCCCTCGACGAACACCTCGGCGAAAGAGGTCTCGACATGGTGGTTCTCTTCGAGGTTGCCGAGGACGAGTTGGTGGCCCGCATGCTGGGCCGGGGCCGGGTCGACGACAACCGGGAGACGATTCTCAATCGTCTCGAAGTGTATAGAGAGCAGACGGCTCCTCTCGTCGAGTTGTACGACTCCCGGGGCCTGCTCGAACGGGTCGACGGCACGGGAACGATGGACGAGATCACCGGACGGGTTCTCGGCGTGCTGGGCGTCGGATCGACGAGTCATGAGCAGGGACCGGCGATTGTCCGGGAGTGACCCGAGACCGGGGACCAGCGATCGGGAGCAGATCGTGGACGGTATGCGCCGATGATCACTATCAAATCCAGCCGCGAGTTCGAGAAGATGGCCGTGGCGGGCCGTTGCGTTGCTGCGGTGCACGAGGAAATCCGGGCAGCGGCCGTTGTGGGCGTCACCATGCGGGATCTCGACGCCATTGCCGAAAAGGTGGTCCGCTCGCACGGATGCACGCCATCTTTCCTCGGGTACCACGGGTTCCCTGGTTCGGTATGCACCTCGCCAAATGACGTGATCGTCCATGGCATCCCGGGCGAGTATCGCCTCGTTTCGGGGGACCTTCTGTCCATCGATGCCGGGGCGATTTTCGACGGATACCACGGTGACGCGGCCTTCACGCTGGCGATAGGAGAGATTTCCGCTGAAAAGGCGGCCCTGATCGATGTGACCGAAAAGGCCATGTGGGCAGGGATTGCCGCCACCAGGCCGGGGGCCAGGGTGGGGGATGTGAGCGCCGCCGTTCAGGCAGTCGGGGATGGCGGTGGATACGGGATCGTTCGCGAATACGTCGGCCACGGGATCGGCCGCCACATGCACGAGGAACCCCAAATACCCAACTTCGGCCCGGCCGGGCGGGGTATGAAGCTGCGGACGGGAATGGCCATCTGCATAGAGCCCATGTTCAATCTCGGTGGATGGCAGACGAAGGTCGACGCCGACGGCTGGACGGTTCGCACCGCCGACGGGGAAGTCTCAGCGCACTTCGAACACACGATCTGCCTGACGCCCGACGGAGTTGTCGTCACCACGCTTCCCGAGTCCGCGGTGATTCCCGGCGCCGATTTGTAGGCGCAAGGCCGGCCGGGTTACGATTGTCGTCCGGTCTCCGGATCGGTCGCGTTCGCGTGCACGAACCTTGGTTGGTGTAGGACGTGGCCGAGGGTCCAGGTGTCGTCGATTCCACCCCACTCGTTGGTGTGGCTCGTCGATGCCGATGCCTACCGCCGGGCCTCTCCGGAGATCGAGGACCTAGCAGTCGATGGCGGACGGCTCCGACCTCGGTCGGAACGCCGTAACAGAGAGGAATCATGAAGGTACGCCCTTCTACCAAGAAGATGTGCGAGAAGTGCCGGATCATCCGCCGGCGGGGACGGGTTTGGGTGATCTGCTCGAACCCCCGTCACAAGCAGCGTCAGGGGTGATCTGAACATGGCTCGTATTTCAGGAGTCGACCTACCAAGAGACAAGCGTCTCGAGATCGGTCTCACATACATTTACGGAATCGGTCTCACGCGTTCGCACGAGATCTGCGCAGCGCTCGAGATCAACCCCGACACCCGGGTCCGCGACCTCACCGAAGACGAGGCCGCCAGGATCCGTCGTTTCATTGACCAGAGCTATGA
>JBFJTO010000016.1:0-12682 GCA_041625295.1 Acidimicrobiia bacterium
CGGTCGGCGTGTCCATCTCGAGAACGGTGGTCCCTTCACGCTTGCGGGTCGTGGCACCGATGGGGTTGACAGACTCGACATGACGGAGCCTCAAGAAAGTGATGATCAACTGCCGACCTCCTGGGGGGCCAGAGCGTAGCCCCGGGCATCCGCGGCTCCTAGGAGCTTGGGAAGCAGGGAGGAGTCGATCCATCGTTCGTTCAGATACTCGGGATGAACCGGCAGCCTGGGCATCAATTCGAAACCGGCCGCCTTGGTTCTGGCCTCGAGTTCGTCGAGGTGCGGCCACGGAGCTTCGGGATTCACGAAGTCGATGGTTATCGGCGAGACCCCTCCCCAATCGTTGGCGCCGGCATCGAGATAGGTCTCGAACCGTTCGGTCAGATTGGGAGGAACTTGGATGTTGGCCTCGGGACCGAGAATCCACCGCGCCAGCGCCACAACCCTTGCAAACCAGGCCGGCACCGGCTCGGAGTGTCTACGCATCGGCGTGTCCGCCTTGGCGCGGAAGTTCTGAATGATCACCTCTTGAATGTGGCCATGCTCACCGGCCAAATCGGCGATGATGAACAGCGAGTCGACGATCTCGCCGGGAATCTCGCCGATGCCGACCAGGATTCCCGTCGTAAACGGCACGCGAGCACGACCGGCCGCTCTGATGGTCTCGATTCGAGCGGAAGGCAGCTTGTCGGGACTGCCGTGATGCGGCATCCCCGGTTCGGTGAGCCGCAGTGACGAGTTTTCGAGCATCAGGCCCATCGACGGGTTGGAGGGTCTCAGAGCCCTGATGTCGGACTCCCCCATCACTCCGGGATTGGCGTGTGCGAACAGCGCCGTCTCCCGATTGACCATCTCGGTCATCTCCTTCACATATTCGAGAGTCGATGCCAGGCCTTGTCCATCAAGGAACTCCCTCGCTGCGGGCCAGCGGTCCTCGGGACGGTCGCCAAGCGTAAACAGTGCTTCGGTGCACGCCTGCGCCTCACCGGCCCGGGCAACGGCCAGGACCTCGTCGGGGTCCATGAAGGCTCCCCCGAGCGCCGGCGACTTGGCAAAGGTGCAGTACGTGCAGCGGTCGCGGCACAACGTCGTCAATGGAACGAACACCTTGCGGCTGTAAGTGACTGTCCTTCCCCTGCCGTCGTCGCGCATCCTACGCGCATGGGCGAGGAGCTCCCCGTCGGGTAGACGCCCCTCCAGATACGCTCTGGCCAATTCGGGGTCGGGTTCGGGATGCCGGGTCGGACGTGCGGGCATGAAGCGAGTCTATGGAACCGTCAGGTCAAACCCGCGGTCGCCCCCGAGATGCCCCCATCGATCGGATAAACCACACCGGTGATCCAACGGGCGGCGTCCGAGCTGAGGAAGGTGATCACTCTGGCAACGTCTTCCGGCTCGCCAAGCCGGTTGAGGGGATGCGTGGCTGCCGCGGCCTTCTCGTCGCTCCGCCACAGCGCCTCAGCAAGCCTGGTCTTCACGACGGCAGGAGCCACCGCGTTGACCCTGACATCGGGCGCGAGTTCAAACGCAAGCTGATGGGTCATGAAGGCGAGGGCTGCCTTGGAGATGTTGTATGCGCCGATGAAGGGGGCCGGGCGCAGCCCACCC
This sequence comes from Acidimicrobiia bacterium, assembly GCA_041625295.1. Taxonomy (GTDB): domain Bacteria; phylum Actinomycetota; class Acidimicrobiia; order Spongiisociales; family ZC4RG35; genus JBFGRR01. Next base: position 1,609 of record JBFJTO010000016.1, read on the forward strand.
ACCGAACTGACGTTGACGATGGATCCGCCGTGATCCTTCATCCACCGGTGCCAAACCTGGCGGGCCCAAACCAGGGGCGCCCGCTGATTGACCAGCCAGGTCTTGTCGACCGCGCCCATGTCCACGTCCATCAACGCCCCCGCGGAGGGATTGGTTCCGGCGTTGTTGACGAGGATGTCGCATGCCCCGAAGCGTTCGATCGTCTCGGCGACGGCTTTTTCGGCGTCGGAATCGACGTCCGCACGCGCGGTCACCGGATGGATCCGGTCGGGATCGGCACCGCCGCCGACCAGTGAGCGAATCGCCTCCTCCAGGTTCTCCTCGCGTCTCGAAGTGATGACCACTCCCTCGATTCCCGAGCGCAGCATCTCGGCGGCGGTCTCGAGACCGATGCCCCGCGATGCTCCCGTCACCAGACACACTTTTCCATCGAGTCGAATTTCCATCCGGCGACACTACCGCAGGGTCGCTCTCCAGCTCACGCCGGAAGGATCCTTCAGTGTCCGCCGCGCTTGACCCCTCCGTACTTCATGCGCGTGTCGCTCATGGCGGCAGGTTCGGCATCGTCATCGACGATGGCGGCGTCGACCAACTCGCCAACGAAGAAGGTGTGTGTACCGCAGTCCAGGGCGTCACGGACCTCACAGTCGATCCATGCAATGGCATCGTCGAAGATCGGCGTCCCGGTGCGTCCCAGATGCACGGTTCTTCCATTGAGCGTGTCACCTTCTCGTGTCGCTGGTTTTGAGAACTTTGCCGCGATTCTGGTCTCGGTGGAGGCGAGCAGGTTGACCGTGAAGGCACCACCCGACGCGATCAGGCGATGGGTGACCGCCTTCTTGTCGATCGACACACCGATCAGGACGGGCTCCATGGCAACCTGCGTGACCCAGGATGTCGTCATTCCGTTCCACTCTTCACCATGCGCCGACCCCACGATGGTGAGGGCATTGGGGATCTTCCAGGTAACCCGGTTGATGGTCTCGTCATTGAGTTCGGTCATGAATCCTCCGCGCTCCAGGGTACCGACAGGCCGTCAACAAGACAGACGCTCTATTCTCGGCTCGTGAAGATAATGATCGCCACGACCGGTGCGCTGCCACCGACTCCAGTCGTCGATCTCTGCGATCGGCTGCTCATCGACGGGGGCTCGGTCACCGTGATGACGGTCATCGAAGTCCCCCGCACTTTTCTCGAAGACATGGACGAGGGCGAGCGCCGCTCGTTCCTGAGCGCCGACTCCTGGCAAACCGACACAGCAGAGATGAAGGCTTTGTCGTACCTCGAGGAGCGGGGAGCCCGCAGCGTGGATCCGATCGTGGCCGCTCTGGTGGCGCGCTCTCACGAGACCGCGGTGCGTCTCGTCGACAGCAGCGACCCCGTCCAGGCGATCGTCGAAACTGCCGCCGAGATCGGGGCAGACCTCGTGGTCATGGGCGCCACCCGGCGCCTGTTTCAGAGGGAATCCTGGGAAAGCGTCTCGGCGCGCGTCATGGAGCGTGCCCATTGCCCGTTGCTCTTGATACCGGGAACCCGGCCCGAAGAGATTCTCGATGGAGAGCGCGAGCGCCGCGAGGAAGTCAGCCGGTAACGGTTGTGGGGTCGGTGTTCGACCCGCACACGACCACAACCACTCTCTCGCCACTCCTGGGGCGGTAGGCACCCGAGAGGATCGCAGCCATCGCCGTAGCCCCTCCCGGCTCCACGACCAGGCGTGTTGTCTGCCACATGAATCGCTGTGCCTCGCGGATCGCGTCGTCGGACACCAACACCGCCTCATCCACGAAACGAATTGCGATCTCGAAAGGGACCGTCCCGATCGCTTTGGCACCCAGCGAGTCTGCAGCCACGCCACCCACTTCCACTTCGACCGGTTTGCCGGCGTCCAATGCCGCCGCCATCGCAGGAATCCTCTCGGGTTCGACCGAGATCACCCTCACATCCGACTGGAGCCAGGCGGCAACTCCGGCGATCAGCCCGCCCCCGCCGACCGCAACGAGAATCGTGTCGGCCTCTTCGACCTGCTGGCTCAACTCGCGACCCATCGTTCCCTGACCGGCCACGGTCAGCGGATGGTCGTAGGCATGAATCTCGAGAGCACCCGTATCCGCCACCAGTCGGCGTGACGCCACCAGCGCGTCGTCGTAGATCTTCCCCGCGATGACGACACGGGCCCCCAACTCCACCATCCGCTCCCGTTTGAGGGCGGGTGTCACCTCAGGGACGAAGATCGTCGCCGCGACACCGATGCTCCTGGCAACGTACGCGACCGCCAGTCCGTGGTTTCCGCCCGATGCGGCGACCACACCCGCCTCAGGCACATCGGCGCCGAGGATGCGGTTGAAAGCTCCGCGCGGCTTGAACGATCCCGTGTGCTGAAGCAGCTCCAGCTTGGCGATCACATCGAATCCCCCGGCACCGAGCTCCATTACCGGTGTGCGCCTAACCCTGCCGGCGATCCTGGCCGCAGCCTCTTCGATCTCATGCCTTCCGACACTCATACGTCGGCCGACTCGCGGAACTGGGTCTCATAGAGCGTGGCATACAGGCCGCCGGCATCGACGAGATCATCGTGCGTTCCCTGTTCCACCAGCTTGCCTCTATCGATCACCAGGATCCGGTCGGCTTTGCGGACCGTCGAAAGCCGGTGCGCTATCACGAGTGAGGTTCGCCCTTCCATGACCCTCTCCAGGGCATCCTGGATGAGTGCCTCCGATCTGGTGTCTAGATGCGATGTCGCTTCATCGAGGATGAGAATCCGAGGATCCTTCAGGATCACCCTGGCGATCGGCACCCGCTGCTTCTCGCCACCGCTCAGGCGGTACCCGCGCTCGCCAACGGTCGTGTGGTAGCCGTCGCCGAGCGATGCCACGAAGTCGTGGATGTTGGCGTCCCGGCATGCCGATTCCAGCTCGGCGTCTGTGGCTTCGGGTCGGGCGTATCGAAGGTTGGCCGCAATCGTGTCGTGAAACAGATATGTCTCCTGGGTGACCACGCCGATGGCATCAGCCAGGCTCCCCAGTGTCATCTCGCGGATGTCGATGTCGTCGATGAGCACGCGTCCTCTGGTCACGTCATAGAGCCGCGGGAGCAGATAGCTGATCGTCGTCTTTCCGGCCCCGCTCGGGCCGACCAGCGCTATCAGCTCACCGGGCTCGGCAACGAAGGACACACTTTCGAGCGCCCACTCCCGGGTCGATGCCGTGGCCACCTGGCCTTCATCCGCCCGGGCGCCACCCCACATCCTGAATCTCTTGACACCTTCGAGACCCTCTGGCTGTCCCGAGTTGTACGTGAAAGACACATCTGAGAATTCGACCTTGCCAGTCACGGATTGCTGTTCTATGGCATCGGGGCTCTCGGGCAGGTCGATCTCGAGATCGAGCACCTCGAACACGCGCTCGAACGACACAAGTGATGTGGCGAATTCCACCCGGCTGTTGGATATCGCTGTGAGGGGTCCGTACAGCTGGGCGACCAGGGTCGAGAACATCACGACCGTGCCGAGCGTCAGAGCGTCTCGTATCACCAGCAGTCCGCCCACCCAGAACACGGCAGCCGTTCCGAATGCCGAGATAAGGCCAAGGGCTGCAAAGAACCAGCGTCCGATCATGGCCCTGCGGACGCCGAGATCCCGCACCTGTGCAGCCTCTCCCCCGAATTTCTCGTACTCCGAGCCCATCCTGTTGAAGAGCTTGACCAGCAACGCACCGCTCACGTTGAAGGTCTCCTGGAGGATCGCCGACATGGATGCGTTGTGCTCCATCTGCCTCTCTGTGACCCGCCTCAACACCTTGGCGACGCGACGGGCCGGAAGGACGAATAGCGGGAGAGCAGCCACCGCGAGGGCCGTCAGGAGGATGTTGGAGCGCAGCATGACGATCAGGATCACGATCACCGAGACGGCATTCGACAATATGGAGACGAAGGTGCCCGTGATCGCTTGCTGGGCGCCGACGACGTCGCTGTTCAATCTCGAGATCAGTTCCCCGGTCTTGGTGGCGGTGAAGAAGCGCAGCGACATTCTCTGCAGATGGCCGTACAGCTCCCGGCGAAGATCGAAGATGATGCCCTCTCCAGCTCGAGACGACCACCACCTCTGGAGGATTCCGAAAAGGGCGCTTGCGAGGGGAACCAGAATCATCCCGGCGCCGAGAATCGTCAGCCGGCGGACATCCTTCTCTGGAATGGCGACATCAATGAGTTCACGGGTGAGCAGGGGAGGCACCACCGTCAACCCCGAGATCACCAGCACCGTCATCAAGACACCGACCAGGCTGCCCGCATAGGGGCGCCCGTAGGACCAGACGCGTCTCAGCAGCTTTCGATCGACTTCGGGGCGATCGCGCTCCTCGTCGTACCGGATGTAGCTATACCAACCGCCTGAATGAAACATCGCCCTGCCTTCGGCGAGTGAGCCTAACCAGGACCCAACTCACGCTGGAAAGGAGCTGCGCCCGCCGCCAGACCAACGATCACCCCATGTCGATATCGAACCGGGTGGGGCGTGCCCATCCCCGATCCAGGCACGACTCGGGCATGCCGCTCACCCCGGAGAGCGAGCCGTGAACTCGAACGCGGCTCGTCTGCCGAGCGAGTCGACGACATCCACAACGAAAGTCTCGTTGATGGGAGCCTCGGGGAACTCCACCTTCAAGTACCACTCACCAGACTCCTTCACGGTGGTCGAACCACCACCGAAAGGTGAGCTGACAGTGACCTTGGACCCGGGTTGGCCGGTGCCGTGATACTCGTCGTAAGGCGGCACCAGCGAGCACTCGCCCCAAGTGAATCGAGCCGCGAACTCGGCAGTGGCAATGGTTGTCGTGGGGGCGCGGAACTCGACCATCACCGCGGCCGTCGCCGTGTTCCCCGCGGCGTCGGCGGCCTGGAATCGGGCGATGTTGTTTCCGGGACGCAGCACCAGGGTCAGCGACCAATGCCCGGTGCGGTCCACATCGGCCCGATATGGGCCCACACTCACCGTGGCGCCGACCTCGGTGGTCCCCTCGAAACGGAGAACGTTGGTCTCCGAGACGTATCCAGCCTCCGGGAAGGAAATCGCCAATGGCGGAGGAGTGACGTCGGACGCGGTCGTCGACGGAGTCGGGGCGACGGTCGTCGGTACCGGAGCGGTGCTCACAGAGGACGGGTTCGGCGTGGTCGGGAACACTGCCGCCGTGGTCGTGGAAACAATCGGCGCGGTCGTTGCCACGCCGGTGCCGTCAGAGTATTCGGGAGCCAATACCTGGGACCTGGCGACAAACAACACTGCCAGCACCGCCCCAGCGGCAAGGGCACCCGCCGCAAGGGACCGCAGCGGCGTCTTACGCTCCCGTCGCACGACCGGCACCGGTGCTGCGGCCACGGCCTGCTTGAGACCGTCGACGGCCCGCCGGGCCCGTTCGTCGAGCGTCACGGCGTCACCCCCAGCTTGACGGCCAGGTTCTTTCGAGCCTTGTGAAGATGAGCCTTGGCCGTGTTCACAGCACATCCGAGAGTCTCGGCTATCTCACTCACCGCCAGGTCCTCCACATAGTGCAAGACGACAGCCTGACGCTGGCGGGTCGGGAGGCCCCGGACCGCGGCCCAGAAAGCAGCATCTTCCGGATCCATGGGTTCGACGACGCTCTGGCGTTGACCGCCAAGTCTCAAGATGGCTCGGGCCTCTGACAATCTGGATCTGTACGCCGACACAGACCTGTTGACCATCACCCTTCTCACCCAAGCCTGCGGGTTCTCGTATCGTCCGATCCGGTCCCAGGACTGATGTGCAGCGATGAAGGCATCCTGGGCAAGATCTTCGGCGGCGGGCCGGCTGCCCGACAGCGCAAAGCCGATGGCGACCATTCTTGGAAACTCGCGGCGATAGAACGCCTCGAACGGTTCCACGGGGCGCACCACGACAGGTTCGGTGACTTCCGCGTCCACCCATGCCTTTCCTAATCGGCGTGTCACCATGTGACTCGTATCGGCAGCCCGCGCGGTTTACTCGACGCTCTTTTCGCTTAGCCTTCCGGGGATGCACCGCGTCGTCGTCGTCAACGGTCCCAACCTCGATCTGCTCGGGATCCGCGAGCCATCCGTCTATGGATCAACGACCCTTCCGGAACTGATCGGCCTTTGCGAACGCTGGGGGGCGAGGTTCGACCTCGAGATCTCCGCGTTCCAATCGAACCACGAAGGGGCGATCATCGATCGCATTCACGAGGCGATGAACGACGCCGACGGCATCGTCCTGAATCCTGGCGCATATGCGCACACGTCCTATGCCATACACGACGCCCTCGCGTCGGTCGCCATTCCGACCGTAGAGGTGCACATCTCCAACATCCGCAACCGGGAGTCCTGGAGGAGGATCTCGGTGGTAGAGCCGGCCTGCGTCCACACGATCTATGGCCGAGGCATCGACGGCTATCGGGCGGCAATCTCCCACCTCGCCTATCGCTGGCGGTTTCCGGCCCAAATCGTCGAATACGGGTCCCATCCCGACCAATTCGCAGATGTCAGAGAACCATTCGGGACCGGCCCTTGGCCCGCGACGGTGCTTGTCCACGGCGGGTTCTGGCGGCACCACCTCGCCAGGGATGTGATGGATGGCATAGCGGTGGATCTCGCCGAGAGAGGGATGATCACCTGGAACACCGAGTACCGACGGGTCGGCGACGGTGGAGGTGCGACGAGTTCCCTCGCCGATGTTCGTCTTGCGATCAAAGCCGCGGCCGCGGACCCCCGGTCGTCGAGCTTGACTGTGATCGGGCATGAGGCAGGTGCCCTCCTTGCGCTGGATGCGTCGGCACCCGGCGAGGTGGACAGGTGCATCACACTCGGGGGCGTCACCGACCTCCTGGCTGCCCGCCAAAGCCGCATCGGTGACGATGCCGCCGCAGGGTTTCTGGGCGGATCCCCTCCCGAGGCCCTATCCCCGATTCACCGACTCCCTTTGGGGGTCCCGGTCACCCTGTTTCATGCCACCGCCGACGAGTCCGTTCCAGCGCAACACAGCGCCAACTACGTCGAGGCCGCGATCGCAGCCGGGGACGATGCCGAGTTCGTCGAGCTCGACGACGGATCCGGCATCCTCGACCCTGCCGGAGCCGCATGGAACGATGTTGTCACAAGGGTCGCTCTTTGACCCGATGCCGGCTGCGAGAGCGACCGGCTACCTGCCGTGTGAGGGTCATGCCCTCCACTCGACCAGGCGGTCATTGCACTTTCTGTCATTTTTTCCCAGGTTTGCAGTTGCCGAGCGCCCGATGACTCCATAGAGTCCCGTCCCGGGCCCCCATGCGCTGTGGGGTTCAGGGCGGAGTAACCAGACGTGAGTTTTCAGCGGCTGGCCCTGATAGCGGGCTGGTTGATCATCTCTCTTCTCGCTGTGGCCGGCTTTGCCACGTTCTCGGCGGCCAACGTCGAGGTGTCTCAGCCTGTGGCCATCGACAGCGATATCGGCAGAAACGCCGGAGCAGTTGCCGCTCTCGCCTTCTCGCACACCACCGTCACCGGAAGCGTGGCGCCGGTCACTACCATCGACTTCGACCTGGCCATCCAGAAAGCCATCGAAAACAGAGCCTCGGCTCCACCGACCGTCCCGGCCATCGTTCTCATCCCTGAGGCTCGCTCGACGTCCCTCATGAGTGAGTCGGACGTGAGAGCTCTCATCGAGCGTTACTTCAAACCCGAAGACGTGAACAGGGCGATACGGATTGCATGGTGTGAGTCGAGTTTCGACCCGAGAGCAGTCAATCCAACCAGTGGCGCGGCCGGCCTGTTCCAGCATCTGCCCCAGTTCTGGGCAAACCGCAGCGCCAAGGCGGGATGGCCGGGAGCCGACGTCTTCGAACCCGAGGCGAACGTGGCCGTGGCGGCTTGGCTGCTCTACGAGTTCCCGGGAACCTGGGAGCACTGGACCTGTAAGGCCTAACGGAAGTCTCTCGATCCGGCGGTGACCAGATCGATCGCCTCGAACCTGTGGGCAACAAGGTTGGTGACACCATCTCGATGCTCGAGAAAGCCCTCCACGATCAGAGCCGGCATCCGTCTCGCCAACTCCCGATTCTGCTCCCAAACCGGTGGCAGCACCACGACGTTCAAGAGACCGGTCTCATCCTCGAGATTGAAGAAGACCACGCCGTTGGCAGTACCGGGACGCTGGCGATGGGTGACCACCCCGGCGACCCTCACCCCTTTCACGTTCCGGTGAAACGAGAGAACCTCGCTGATGGTGGAGCATCTCACCAGGCGGTCCCTCACGAATTGCATGGGGTGGGATGAAGACACCCCCACCGCCCAGAGGTCGGCGAGGTGCTGTTCCCGCTCACTCATTCCGGCGAGCGGCGGTGCCTCCACGCCAGGGGCAAGCGGGAGCCGACCGGGGCCCATTTCGGCCAGGGCACCGGAAGCCCACAGCCCCGAACGCCGACCCAGGCCCACCGACTCGAGAGCACCGGCCGCGGCCAGACCTTCAAGTGCAGCAACGGGAAGACCGCTTCGATTGGCCAGGTCGGCCGGGTCCCGGAACGGGCCACCCAACATCCGGGCTGCCTCGATGTGGGTGATCTCCGAGTCGCCCAGATTCTTGACATACCTGAGACCCATCCGAACCGCCACCGCCGGCCGGATCGGGTCTTCGACCGCACCACGACCACGCCGCCACGCGGCACCGAGGTATTCGACGACATCGTCGGGGTCGATCTCTGCCGACTCGATGGTGCAATCGTGCAATGAGCGGTTCACGCATGGCTTTCTCACCACCACGCCATGACGCTGTGCATCCTGGACAAGGGTATTGGGGCTGTAGAAGCCCATCGGCTGAGCGTTGAGCAAACCGGCCAGAAATTCGGCGGGCCAGTGATAACGGAGCCAGGCCGACATGTAGACGATGTACGCAAAGCTGACCGAGTGACTCTCGGGGAAACCAAAGCTCGCAAAACCCTGCAGCTTCTCCCAGATCTCGTCGGCAGCCGCACCGACGACACCCTTCCCGACCATGCCCTCATACACCTCATCGCGAAGCTTGCTCATCGCCTGCTCCGAGCGCTTGTGGGTCATCGCCTGACGAAGACGGTCCGACTGGGACCCGTCAAACCCTGCGCACAGACGCGCCAACTCCATCAATTGCTCTTGGAATACCGGCACACCCAGGGTCTTCTCCAGGATCGGTTGTGCCAGGGGATGCGGATAGCGAATCGGTTCCTCACCGTTGCGGCGGCGGAGATAGGGGTGCACCGACTGACCCTGAATGGGCCCGGGACGAATCAGCGCCACCTCCACGGCGAGGTCGTAGAAAGTCTTTGGTTTCATGCGAGGAAGGGTGGCCATCTGAGCCCGCGACTCGACCTGGAACAGCCCCACCGTGTCGGCGACGGTCATCATCCGGTATATGCCTGGCTCCTGATCGATGGTTGCCAGATCGATCTCCACACCGTGTGCCTCCTCGATGGCATCCACAGCGAGATGCAATGCATTGAGCATCCCCAAACCGAGCAGATCGAACTTCACTATCCCGATGGCGGCGCAGTCGTCCTTGTCCCATTGCAGGACAGAACGCCCCTCCATGCGTCCCCACTCGACCGGTACCACCTGTTGGAGAGGCCGGTCGGCGATGACCATGCCCCCGGAGTGGATGCCAAGGTGACGCGGAAATCCGTCCAGCCGGTGGCAGATGTCGTAGATCTTTTCCGCAGTGAGACCATGCGGGAGAGGGGCTTCGGTTGGCAACTTGGCGGGATCGCGCGTATCCACGTATTTGGAGAGACCATCCACCTGGGCCTGGGTGAATCCAAAGGTCTTGGCGACGTCGCGCAGAACCGAACGGGCCCGATAGGTGATCACGTTGGCGACCATCGCCGCTCGTTCCCGTCCGTACCGTCGGTAGCAGTACTGGATCACCTCTTCGCGTCGATCGGCCTCGAGATCGAGATCAATGTCAGGAGGACGGGCCCGTTCCTCGGACAGGAACCGCTCGAATGGGAGCTGTAGACGAATGGGATCGACCCTGGTCAGACCCAGACACCGGCATACCGCCGAATCCGCGCCCGAGCCCCGGATCTGACAGAAGATCTCTTGAGACCGGGCAAAGTTGACGATGTCCCAAACCACCAGAAAGTACCCGGCGAACCCGAGACGATCGATCACTTCCAGCTCGTGTTCGAGACGTCGCTTAGCCTCGACTTCTACTTCAAGGTGAGAGTGAGGGTATGCCCGCTTGGCGCCCTCCCAAACCAGATGACGCAGATACTCCATCTCGGTGCGAAAGTGACCGGGCATGGGAAAGTCGGGTAGACGAGGAGCCATCAGTCGCAGATCGAATGAGAGCCGTTCCCCTAGCCGAGCCGCCCGATCCACCACCCCGGGGAAGCCACGAAATCGCCGCTCCATCGCCGCCGGAGACTTGAGGAACCTCTCGTCGGTGGCAGGTCGAAACCCGTCGGACTCGACCAGGTTCCTCCGACCTGCGATCGCCGAGAGAACCTCGGAGAGGTCGGCATCATCTCGGCGGGCATAGTGGACCTGGTTGGTGGCCACCGCGGGAATACGCAACCGACGGGAGACCTCCCACATCACATCATTTCGGAGATCGTCCTCCGGCATGCCGTGATGCCACAACTCGAGATAGAACCGGCCTGCAAACCGATCCCGCATCGCGGTGGCCGCAACCATCGCCCCGGCCAGGTCACCCCTTGCTGCAGCCCGAGGCACCGAACCCTGGTGACATCCGGAAAGAACCACCACATCTCGGGTCATCCCGGCCAGATCGTCGAGGGAATACACAGGGCGGTCCTTGACACCCCGGAACTGGGCGCGGGTCACGACCTGGGACAGTGAGCGATACCCCTCCGGTGATCCCGCGAGAAGCACCAAATGATCAGAAGCCGGCCTGCCGATGGGTTTGGTGCCGTGCATTCGCTTTGTCCGGCCTCGCCGGGAAGCACCCTTGGCGACGCGGGTGTCCCAGGTACCGGATGCGCGATCATCCCAATGTTCGGCCTCGCTAATGGGGTCGTCGCCACCCCCATCTCTTCCCACACCGATTTCGACTCCGTAGACGACGGGAAGACCAACAGCCCTGGCA
>JBFJTO010000017.1:0-12562 GCA_041625295.1 Acidimicrobiia bacterium
CAACGACTTCCATGGCTCCTGGGAAGCCGGACCAGCGAATTCGGCAGCGCCGGACTCCCGTTCAAGGAAGGGACTGCGCTCTTGGGAACCTCTATCAACCGACCGTCGGGAAGCATCAGGAGGACGGATGGCTGACTCGGCTGGGTCGAAGGAGCCCCAACCGTGGTTGCTGCGTTGGCAACGGCCGTGGGCACTTCGGTACCCAGCATGACTCCGACGAGTCCCACAACGGCGAGAGAGCTCACCATCGTGGCGGTCAAGCGGGATCGTGCCGCCGCATGTCGCGGCCTGTTCTCGAGTTGGGCCAGACGTTGTCTCTGCTCGGGCGTGAGCCCACCATTGTCAACACTCATCGTCGAGACGCTACGGGCGGGCGAAGAAAGGGAGCATAAAGACCAACTCCAACGGCATCGAGCCGAGAGGCCTACTCAAATCAACGGCCGCTGGACCCGAATCCGCCCTCGCCTCGCGATGTCTCGTCAAGCACGTCGACCTCGATGAACTCCTGTTCCTCAACTGCCACTATGACCAACTGCGCCACGCGCTCGCCGGCCTCGAACACAACTGATTCGGAGCCATGGTTGATGAGCAGGATTTGAATCTCCCCTCGATATCCGGAGTCGATCAAGCCGGGCGAATTCGCCAAACCGATGCCGTGCCGACGTGCATGCCCGCTCCTCGGAAGCACGAGACCGGCATACCCCGGCGGGATGGCGACGGCGATCCCTGTTGGCACGGCGGTTCGCTGTCCCGGCGCCAATTCGAAAGCTCCAACCGTCCGCAAGTCCCAGCCTGCGTCACCGGGATGGGCCCGGCTCGGAGGAATTGCCCCACGGTGCAGCCGCGTGAAGCTAACGTGCATGACGAATTGTTCGTGGGGCGGTCGGGCGGACCAACCACGGAGCGACGACTAGTGCCACACGGATACTGTACCGGTTGCGACGCACGAGTAACCGTGCGTGAAGGCAGCTGTTTGTTGGGCCACCCCATCGAATCTTCCACCATCCGTTTCGACTCGGGTCGTCGGGTGTCAACCCGGCGAAACCACGTCAAGACGTCGAGACGCACGGCCCACCCACCAACCGAGCATCCCCCAGCCAGTCCGATGCGTGCCAGACCGATCTCGGCCCGCCCAGCGGTTGCCACCGCAATCGCGCCCACATCGGAGATGGTCGCCCGCCTGTGGACTCAAACAGCGGAGATGTCCGCGGTCGAGGACTGGCGGCCCGGGGAAGTCGCTCTCAACGACCGCAAGGCCAGGCCGGCGCGAGTCATCGCCCTTTTGCTGGCCATCGCGGTCGCCGGCGGAGCGGCGTGGTGGACCACGGTGGGCCGGGAAACCGTAGCGGCCGGACAGCTATCGAATGTCCGCGCAGAGGCCCGCTCATTGGAAGCAGCATTGTCGGGTGTCGAGTTCGTCACCTCGGACATGGCCGATGGCAGGGTGGACGACCGCACCACCGCAGCCCTGGCTCTGGCAGCCCTCGACCGCCACGCCCGGGCACTGTTTCAAGCCGCCGGTGGGCTTCCAGACGGTGAAGGATCAATGGCCCGTCTCAAGGCAATAGATGCCTCGGAAACGGCACTTGGAGTGGCCAGCCTGATCGGTAACACAGCCGCCTACCAGACCGGCTTCGAAGTCGCCGCCAAATTGCCCGCCTTTCCGACGACCGCGCCACTCGAAGACATCCCCTCAGTTGCCACGGACACTGCCTGGTGGATAGCCGAGTTCCGGCAAGCCGTGTCATCGCTGCCGGCGACCGACGGTCTCGTCGATCACCGGACATCCAGCGATACGCTCGCTCAGTCGCTGGACGCATGGCAACGTGGTTATCTCGATGCTCTGGCCGCCGGTGATGGACCTTCTGCTGAGGCGTCATTGAAGTCCCTCTCGGATGGCATCGGTGCGCTGCAACTTCAGCTAACCGGCCTGGTCAAGCAGACCTCTGCGTCCGCCCAAGCCATGGTGGCCGGCCTGACCGAGGAGCTGGCAGCTCTCAGTCGCTGATCTCCAGCTGTGCAAGCTCCTTGCCGAAGTCTGCGGCGTCGGTGAAGTCTTTGTAGACAGATGCAAAACGGACATAGGCGACCTGGTCGAGGGCTCGCAAACCCGCCAAGACGAGCCGACCGATCTCCTGTGACTCGATCGGCCCGTCCATGGCGCTGGCCTCGACCGAGTCGATCAACTCGTCGATCGCAGTAGGACTGACCGAGCGATCAGCCAAGGCGGCCCCGACCCCGGTGCGGATCTTCTCGGCCAAGAACGGCTGCAGCGATCCATCACGTTTGCGGACCATCAGAACCGGAGCCATTCGCTCATAAGTGGTGAACCGGTCATCACAGACGATGCACAACCTGCGTCTTCGGATTGCGGTCTGACTCTCGGCAGGCCGACTATCCACGACGCGGGTGTCGTCATTTCCACAATGAGGGCATCTCATCCATCACGGAGAGTAACCCCATCAGAACCGCACCTATCCGGAGGGGATCAACAATCTCTGACCCGGAGACAGCGTCGCCGATGACAGGTCGTTGACGCGCCGCACCGATTGGATCATCTCCCTGACATCCTGACCGGGCTTTACGGCACTGGCCGAGATGTTCCAGAGGGTGTCTCCCGCGGTGACGACGTGCTCAACATAGACCTCCGGCTGCTCGGCCTGGACCCGGGAGCTCAGAAGGAGGAAGGCCGTCATGAGCGCGATGAAGAGGATCAGCCACCTGCTGGGCAGGACTTGAGAGCTTGCGACCATCCGTACTTCCTCCTTCTCAACACCAGGTTCACGAACCAACTGATATCGCGTGGCTGTGACAGAAACGCTGCGCAGATCTCCGCGGAGAGTCGCCATCTCGATTGCAGGATTGGTCAGAGCGAACATGTGTTCGATATTCTATGCGAACGCGTGTTCGATAGCAAGTCGAACATATGTTTGGATCGCGAAGATCACAGAGCTATCGTGGCGGCGGAGGTCATAGATGGAAGAGTTGAGCGCTAGACAACAAGAGGTCCTCGAGTTCATCAAGACGACCGTGTCTGACCGGGGGTATCCACCCTCGGTGCGGGAGATCGGCGAGGCAATCGGACTCTCGTCTCCGTCGACCGTGCACAGCCACTTGACATCTCTGGTGAAGGCGGGTGCCATCCGCAAGGACCCGACCAAGCCCCGGGCCATCGAAATAATCGATGATTCGCCCCCGCTGCGCGCCGACCCCGATGACGTCCGGCGAGTTCCTCTTGTTGGCAGAATCGCCGCGGGATCACCGATACTCGCCGAAGAGCAGATCGAAGATGTGATTCCGATGCCAATCGACCTCGTTGGCGGAGGACCGGTCTTCATGCTCACCGTTCGAGGCGACTCGATGATCGAGGCCGGGATACTCGACGGCGACTTCGTCGTGGTTCGCTCTCAACCCGACGCACCAGACGGGACGATCGTGGCTGCGATGGTCGACGGTGAGGAGGCGACGGTGAAGAGACTGCGTCGCCATGAGGGAAAGGTGATCCTCGAGGCCGCCAACCCTGCCTATCCACCCATGGTCTTCGACGATGTCACGGTTCTCGGCAAAGTGGTGTCGGTCTTCCGACGGGTGCGCTGACCTAGAGGACGATCTCGCCCTCGAACGAATACTCCGCTGGGCCCGTCAGCCAGGCAACCCCGTCGCTGTCGAAGCTCACCGTGCCCACTCCCCCGGTGACTCCCACGTCCACTTTGTCGTCAACGAGTTCCAGGCGGCGCGCTACGGCCGCAGAAGCGACCATTCCCGAGCCACATGCAGGTGTCTCACCAACGCCCCTCTCCCACACCCGTAGGTCGAGCCGGCTCCGAGAGCGGACGGCGACGAACTCGACATTGGTTCCATCGGGAAATCGTGCGTGGGTTCCGATGGAGACTCCGACATTCGCCACGTCGATCTCACCGGGCTCATCCACGAATGTGACGGCATGAGGATTGCCGACCGAGGCCAGGGTCAGCTCGCGACCGAGCAAGGTGTGCTCTCCTGTGATCTCCACGTGCCCCAGCTCGACAGTCACCAACTCGCCGACACGGGCTCGCCGCTTTCCGGCGGGGGTGTTCACGGAGAACTCTCGACCTGAGCCCATTCGATCGAACGCAAACCTGGCGACACACCGAAACCCATTGCCACACATCTCAGCCGGCGATCCATCTGCATTCCAATACCCCATCACCAGGTCGTCCCCATCCCGGCTCACCCGCAGGACTCCGTCGGCTCCGACGCCACGGCGACGATCGCACAGCTTCCTCACTGCTGCCTCGTCAACTTCCTCTGTGACCACGACGAAGTCGTTACAGAGACCGTGCATCTTCACGAATCTCATTGAAGAACCCTTTCGGCGCTATCGGCTAGCACGGAGACATCATCGCACCAGGGAAGCCAGTGGATGCGCGGATCACGTCGAAAAAAGGTGCGCTGTCGTTTCACGAGACGGAGCGTGGCCGCCCGTGCCGCCGCAAAACCTTCCTCGACGGTCTTTTCGCCGGCAACGACCGGAAGAAGCTCCTTGTACCCGACGGCCTGGGAGGCGGTTCTGCCGAGTCTGCCCACCAGGCCGGCAACCTCATCGACGAGTCCGGACTCCCGCATCCGCTGCAAGCGCCGGCTCACCCGCTCGGCCGCGACCGGTCCCGAGTCGATTCCCACCGCCTGAAACTCGAGCTCTGAACGAAACTCACTGACATCTCGAGAGCTAGCCCGGTTTGCTCTCTGAGTCGGCGTCTCCCCCGTCAACTCGTATACCTCCAGAGCACGCACCACTCGGCGGGGATTCGCAGTGTCGATCGGTGCTCGGGGATCGATTGCCGCGAGCCTGTCTGCCGATTCCTGGGCAGGGAGCGTCTCGAGCTCCGTCCGGATCCTCTCGTCGTGCGGTGCAAACTCGAGCGGATCCACGACTGCTCGAAAGTGAAGGCCACTCCCTCCGGAAATCAGTATCGGCCCATGGCTGTCGGCGATGATCTTCCTGGCCGTGGTTTGAAACTCCGCTACCGAGTATTCGTCGGCAGGATCGACGAGGTCGATCATGTGATGCGGAACCTCAGCCTGTTCTGACAGGGATGGCTTGGCCGTCCCGATGTCCATCCCCCGGTACACCTGCATCGAATCGACCGAGACAATCGATGCTCCCCATCGGCGCGCCAACTCCAGCGCCAGGTCGCTCTTGCCTGAGGCGGTCGTTCCGAGGATGGCAACTATCAGACCGGTCTCCCAACCAAATGGTGCTGGGCCGAGTCCACGATTTCGACATTCAGAAATGAGCCCACTGGGATCGACCCGGCCACGTGCACGACCTTGCCTCCCCGGCTGCGGGTCGTGGCCACCTCAGGATCCTTGCGGGAGGGGCCCTCGGCGAGAACCTCCATCCGTCGTCCAATCGCCTCGGCGTTCTTCTCTCCCGAGATCCGGTTCTGCACCTCGACCAGCCGGTTGAAACGCTCTTGAACTACCTGGGACGGCAAGGCCTCCATGTCTGCCGCGGCGGTGCCGGGGCGTGCCGAAAAGATGAACATGAATGCTTGATCGAATCGCGCCTCAGCGATGACATCCATGGTGGCGTCGAAGTCGGCTTCGGTCTCACCGGGAAAACCGACGATGACGTCGGTAGACACGGAGAGATCGGGGATCGCCTGACGTGCCGAGGCCAGCTTGGCGAGGAAGCGATCGGCGGTATACCCGCGATGCATTCGCGCCAACACGGAGTCGCTCCCGCTCTGCAGAGGAAAATGAAGCTGTTCGCAAACCGCCTCGGTCTCCGCCATGGCGGCGACCACATCGTCACGGAAGTCGTTGGGATGGGGACTCATGAACCTGACCCGCCGGATTCCATCGACCGCACCCACTCCACGCAGGAGTTCGGCAAAGATGGGACTTCTCCGACCGTCGATGGCCAGATCTCGTCCGTAAGTGTTCACGTTCTGACCCAGCAGCGTCACTTCGACGACCCCATCGGCGGCGAGCATGCGAACTTCGCGGAGCACATCGCCTGGTCGGCGACTGATCTCGGATCCCCGAACGGAAGGGACAATGCAGAACGTGCATGTGTTGTTGCACCCAACCTGGATCGTCACCCAGGCGGAGTGCTCGAGTTCCCTCTTCACCGGCAGTGAGGACGGCATGGCTTGAAGCTCATCGACAACCTCGGTGATCGGACCCCAGGCCTCGGAGTGATCCAGAAGATCTATCACCCGATCCAGGTTGTGGGTGCCCAGCACCACATCCACCCAGGGGGCCCGCTCCCGAACATATTCACGGTCCTTTTGGGCGGCGCAACCGCCGACCACGAGGACTACCCCGGGATTGGCATCCTTGACCGCTTTCAACTGGCCGAGGTTCCCATACAGCCGGTTGTCGGCGTTCTCACGAATCGTGCAGGTGTTGACGAATATCACGTCGGCCATCTCGGGATCTCCGGTCGGGACCATGCCGTCGGCCGACAGGATCCCGGCCACTCGCTCCGAGTCGTGCTCGTTCATCTGGCATCCGAAAGTCCGGATCAGGTAACGCTTTCCCACCCGCGTAGGCGCCCGGTAGGGCCGCTCTCGAGGAGCGGGGTCGGGAAGGAGGGTGACAGCCATCGTGTCAGCGAGCGAACTCGGTGGAACGAAACTCCCGCAGGACCGTCACCTGGATCTGGCCCGGGTATTGCAGGTCCTCTTCAAGCTTGCGAGCGATCTTCCTCGCCAGATCCGCTGCATTCAGATCGTCGATCTCGATCGGGTCGACAACGACTCTGACCTCTCGACCAGCCTGCATTGCAAATACCTTCTCTACCCCCGGAAAGTCGAGGGCCAGGCTCTCTAGACGCTCGAGCCGGCGGACGTAGCTCTCGAGAGCCTCGCGGCGTGCTCCTGGCCGGGCTGCCGACACGGCATCTGCAGCTTGAATGATCACAGCCTGCACGGTTCTGGGCTCGACCTCGTTGTGATGAGCCTCGATCCCGTGGACCACGGCAGGGTCCTCACCAAATCGCCTGGCGATCTCTGCCCCGATCAGCGCATGTGAGCCCTCGACCTCATGGGTGACCGCCTTGCCGATGTCGTGAAGCAGCGCAGCCCTCTTGACGATGGCGGGGTCGAGACCGAGCTCGGCGGCCAGCATCGAGCCGATATGTGCAGACTCCACCAAATGGTTCAAAACGTTCTGTCCATAGGAGGTCCGATACTTGAGACGACCGAGGAGCGTCACGAGTTCGGGATGCATCCTCGACACTCCCACCTCGAGCAGAGCCCACTCCCCGGCGTCACGTACCGACTGCTCCACTTCGGCCAAAGCCTTCTCGTGGGCCTCCTCGATGGAAGCGGGGTGGATTCGACCATCAGCGACCAGCTTCTCCAGAGTCCGTCTGGCAACCTCGCGTCGCACCGGATCGAACGAGGCAACAGACACCGCTTCGGGCGTGTCATCGACGATCAGATTGACCCCGGTCACAGCTTCGAGCGCTCGAATGTTGCGACCTTCGCGCCCGATGATCCTGCCCTTCATGTCATCGGAGGGCAGCGGCACGACCGATACCGTTGATTCAGTGACCACTTCCGAGGCCAGCCGCTGGATGGCGGTCGCCAGAATGCGTCTTGCCCGCTTCTCGGCCTCTTCGCGAGCCTTGATCTCGAGATCCCTGACCAGAACCATCGCCTCGCGGCGAGCATCATCCTCAACCTGGATCAGCATCGCCTCCTTGGCCGCCTTGGAGTCGATACCTGCCAGACGCTCTAGTTCCGAGCGGCTTTGTTCACGCAAGCGTTCTGCCTCGCTGCGCTGATCGACGACCTCGTGTTCTCGCTCGATCAACAATTTCTCGCGTGCCGAGAGGTTCGAGGCTCGCTGTTCGAGTGTCTCCTCCCGCTGACCCAAACGCGCCTCCAAAGTCTCGAGTTCAACCCGACGATGAGCGAGAGCAGCATCTTCCCGTTCCCGATAGGCGGCTGCCTTGGCCCGTCCCTCTTCTTCCGAACGCGTCAAGATCCTCTGAGCCTCGAGACGGGCGTTGCCGATGAGTTCTTCGCCACTGTCGGCACGCGAGCCGCCGCTGCGAGCTGCCATGCGAGAAATCAGATACCCCATCGGACCCGCGATGGCGATCACAACGGCGACCAGAGCCGCGATCTCCACCGTGTTCATAGCTGCCTCGCCTTCGACCTGAAGCCAGAAACGGCACGTGCCGAACCCTCCCAGGTTCGGCACACACGCCAGGACCAAACTAACTCACGGATCGGAGTCGATCAGTCGGAGCGGCAAAGGCTCCGTTTCGTGTAGTGGATCTGGTCGTTCATTTCGGTGTTCAGGATCAATCGTTTCGTGTGTGTTGGAGGCCACTCTACCCCACCATGGTTGGATACGGCAGCGACTTTTCAGTCTTCTACGGTTGCTTCGACCTCGCTGTCTTCGGCAGTGGACACCAGAGGCACCATCCCGACCTGCTCATAAACCTTGGCCTGAAGTTGCATCGCAACCTCAGGGTTCTCACGCAGGAAGCGCTTGGCGTTCTCGCGCCCTTGTCCTAGCTGGTCATCATCAAACGTGTACCAGGCACCGCTCTTGCGGACCACGCCCTCATCCACCGCGACATCGATGAGGCTCCCCTCTCTGGAGATTCCTTGACCGAACATGATGTCGAATTCGGCCTGGCGAAATGGTGGCGCCATCTTGTTCTTGGAGACCTTGACACGAACCCGGTTGCCCACATTCTCGCCGCCATCTTTGATCGACTCGATGCGACGGATGTCGAGGCGGACCGACGCATAGAACTTGAGAGCCCTCCCACCCGGAGTGGTTTCGGGAGAACCGAACATGACACCGATCTTCTCGCGCAACTGGTTGATGAAGACGGCGGTGGTCTTCGACTTGTGCAGATTGGCGGTGAGCTTGCGTAGTGCCTGGGACATCAGCCGAGCCTGGAGGCCCACATGGGCATCGCCCATCTCCCCGTCGATCTCCGCACGGGGAACCAACGCTGCCACAGAATCTATGACCACCACATCGAGGGCCCCGGAGCGGACCAGCATGTCGGCGATCTCGAGCGCCTGTTCGCCGGTGTCGGGTTGGGATATCAGCAACTCGTCCACATCGACCCCGAGTGCCTTGGCGTAGGTTGGATCCATGGCATGTTCGGCATCGATGAATGCTGCGATGCCGCCATTGCGCTGTGCTTCAGCGATGACGTGCAACGCCAAGGTCGTCTTGCCGCTCGATTCGGGTCCATAGATCTCGACGACACGACCCCGAGGCACACCCCCGATTCCAAGGGCAAGATCGAGAGCGAGTGCGCCCGTGGAAATGATCTCCACGGGAATGCCGGCACTGGCGCCCATTCGCATGATGGCGCCCTTTCCGAACTGCCGCTCGATCTGAGAAACCGCCATCTCGAGAGCCTTGTCACGTTCCACGTTGCTTCTCCCTTTTGCTGTGACAGCCAGGCTACGGAACCTGTCTGACAAAATTACACCTATGTGACCGCTGAGAGCTTACACGAACAGGTGTTCGATACCAAGGGTCACCTCAGGGGGAACACCTCTATGGGTTCATAGCGGGCACCGCCACTGCCCAAATGAGATCGATACAACGTCAAATCTGTCAGATCGAAGCTCACCCGCTCGACCGGAGGATGGGCGAGGAGGGGTCGCAGATCCTCTGGCGGCCGAATCCTGCTCAGCGTCAAGTGTGGAGAGAACGGGCGCTCCTCGGGTGAGAACCCAGCCCGGCGAACCACTTCTTCGACGATTGCGGCGAGATCGGCCAGCCGCTCAGCGCCCCGACTGACACCGACCCAGAGCACCTCGGCCCGGGAGGATCTTGGGAACGACCCCAGGGTGGACAGCTCGATCGCGACCGGTCCAAAGGCGAGACTCGTATCCAAACCAGCAATCAGTCGATCTCGAGAGACCTCGTCGGCGTCGCCGATGAAACGGATCGTCAAATGCCAGTTGTGGGGTGGTACGACCCGGCCCGGCAGGCCCTGAGGAGCCCATTCGGCGAGGACATGCGCCAGCCGGTGCCGTGCGTCAACGGTCAGATCGGCAGCGACGAAGAGGCGACTCAGGTTCGCCACCAATCACCGGCCACCGCGAGACGCGCGAGGTGCAAGGCTGCCGTGGATGCGTAGGTTCGCACCCGCTCTCGATCACCGGGCATCCGGAGTGTCTTGGCAGCGGTGCGATCGGGAGTCGACACGCCGATGATCATCGTCCCGGCTGGTCGTTCCGCAGGGTCGGGACCGGCCGACCCGGTCACTGCGATGCCAACATCCACACCCAGGCTCCGGCGAACTCCTTCCGCCATAGCCATGGCAGTCCTCTCGCTGACCAGTCCATCGGAGACATCGCTGACTCCGAGGTGAGAGGCCTTGACCTCGGGCGAGTAGGCAATGATCGATCCGACGTATGTGCTCGATGCACCGGGCACCGACGTGAGCCGCGCAGCGACCGTGCCGCCGGTCGCCGACTCGGCCGTGCCCACCGTCCAACCCCTCGCTCTGAGGAGGCCGAGCAACACCGGTTCGATGGTCTCGTCGTCGGCCCCGAATACAAACGGATGGAGCCTGCGCCTGATCTCGGCCTCGATCGGTTCTATCGATCTTCGGGCCGCCGACTCGTCCTCGGCCTTAGCGGTGATTCTCACTTTGATCTCGCCGCCCGATGCCAGGAACGCCACCGACGGGTTGGTAGCCGCATATAGATCGTCGAGCATCTCGCCCACCTGCGCCTCAGCCCGTCCCCATGTACGGAGAACGCGACTCACCAGTGCCGAGGTCGAACCAGACACCTTCCGCAGCTTGGGAAGCACCTCTTCCCTCAGCAGGTACTCCATCTCTTCAGGAACACCGGGAAGGGCAAACAGCCAGCGACCCTCGTGTTCAAGTGCCAGGCCCGGGGCCGTGCCTTTGGGGTTGATCAGCAGCTCTGCCCCGCCCGGGTACTCGGCCTGGCGGAGATTCGACTCGGGCATCTCCCGACCAAGGGACGAGAAACGGTTTCTGAGCCTCTCGGCGTACTCATCGGAGAACAAAAGCGGCCGTCCCGTTGCCGCGGCGATGCCTTCACGGGTCAGGTCGTCTCGGGTGGGACCGATGCCGCCGGTGATCACCACCGCATCCGAACGCGACAGAGCCAGGCGGATGCACGCCTCCAATCTTCCCTCGTTGTCACCCACGACCTGTTGGAAGTGCGCATCGAACCCTTCGTCGGCGAGGGCGGAACCGATCGTGGCCGCGTTCCCGTTGACGATCTGGCCGAGAAGCAGCTCGGTGCCGACGGCGATGACTTCGACGATCACGAGACCACGACAGCTTCCAGGTCGGTGCCGACCGCGGCGACCACGGTGGCGGTGACCCACGCTCCCGGTTGCCCACCATCCAGAACGATCATGCCGTCGATTTCGGGCGCCTCCCGGTACGACCGACCCACCGCGACCTCATCTTCGATCTGGTCCACCAGCACCTCGATACGCTCGCCGACCATCGAGAGCGAAGACGAGAAGGAGATCTCGTCCTGGATTCCCTGCACATGGCGAAGGCGTTCGTCAATTTCAGAACGGGGCAACTGATTCTCCAGCGACGCCGCCGGGGTGCCCTCCTCCGCCGAGTACGGGAAGAAACCCGCCCAATCGAGTCGTGCGGACTCGAGAAACGCACCGAGTTCTTCCACGTCGTCGTCGGTTTCGCCGGGAAACCCGATTATGAACGACGAACGCAGGGCGGCTTTGGGATCCGCAGTGCGAATCTCCTCGATCAACGAAAGGTGCCGGCTCCCGTCACCGGATCGTTTCATGGCTCGCAACAGCTGGCCCGATGCGTGCTGCAGGGAGAGGTCGAAGTAAGACGCCACTGACGGGTTGGAGATCATCTCTTCCACGAGCGAAGACCGGATCTCCTTCGGGTAGAGGTACAAGAGCCGCAGCCTGTCGACCGAACCAGAGACGAATCGCAGCAAATCGACGATGGCGCCATCCCGGCTGGATGGACCTTGGAGATCGCGACCATAGGCAGCCAGGTCCTGGGCTACTAGCACGACCTCTCTCACACCCTTGTCGGCGAGGGCCTCGATCTCGCGGCGAATCTCTGATGGACGTCGCGAACGCTGCTTTCCGCGGATCAGCGGTATGGCACAGAACGTGCACGGCTTGTCGCAGCCTTCGGCAACCTTCACATAGGCATAGGGAAGCTTGGGGTCGGGGCGATCGGTCCCGTGAAGAATGTCCATGCGAGGGCGGCGACGCAGCGACACCGGCTTCCATTGGGTCAGGCGATCGAGGGTGGGAACCAGATCGATGTAACGATCGAGGCCTACCACCGCATCCACTTCAGGGAGAGACCTCTCCACCTCCACGCCGAAACGCTGCGCCATGCACCCGACCACGACCATGTGGGCGTCGGGTCGCGCCGATGCCTGAGCATCCAGGATCACATCCACCGACTCGCGGCGTGCCTCTTCGATGAATGCACAGGTGTTCACCATCACCACATCGGCACTCTCGGGCGAAGACGCCATCGAGTACCCGGCGTCGGCGAGCATCACTTCGATCTTCTCGGAGTCGACCTGATTCTTGGCGC
>JBFJTO010000018.1:0-12450 GCA_041625295.1 Acidimicrobiia bacterium
CGAAGTGCAACGGAATGCCGGATCCCGGACGGCTCGATCTACGCTGATGAGCAGACCATTGTTGTGGGGTTGGAATGAGCCGCAAGTGGATCATCGGACTCTCAATCGTGGGTGGCGTACTGCTTGTCCTCGTCGTCATAGCCCTCTCGATCCCCGACGCCCCGCTCCAAACCGAGGACGGTATCCACACCCTTGCTCTTGGACCCATCACCGTCCAAGTCGATTCGACGGAGCTAGCAGCGGAGGACCCAGACCAATTCGTGGGTGTTCGTCATCAAGGTCCGGACTTCGACACCGCACCGTTGGGTGAAGACCTCAACCTTGTTCCCGATTCCCCCGATTTTGCCGCCTTGGAATCCGAACAGGTTGTCAGACCCGACAGGATTGTGAGGGCGGTGTATCTCGGCGATGACACTCAGGGTGTTCCGGTGTACGTTTACTCCGAAGGTTCCACCCACATCGGGAACCTGATCGCCCAACTGTTTCTCGACGAAGGAACGCTGTTCAGGTTTGGCTTCACCTACGCATGCTGCCTGCCTGGCCCAGTGCCTGAGAACTCCTTCGGGCTGGCGTCCGGTATCGATGTAACAACATCCGTTGAGACCGACGAATCGGTTCTCGTGGCCGGGTGGCACGCTCTCCCAGCGGAAGTCTCCGTCGTTGCGATTCTGGTTGATGGGGTGTGGAGAGGATGGCTCACGCCTACCAGCGGGACGGCAGCATTCCGACTCAGCCTTCCCGACAAAGCCTTTCAATGGGAAACGGAAGTCGTCGAAACAGACACCGGCCCACTAGAGATCAGGACCTTGATTTCGACGATCGAGCTCGTGGCGTTTGACAGCGAAGGGAAGGAAATAGCCCGCACATAGCGGCACATATTGCTCGCTGAGATCCGCCCGGGATTGCTGTTTTGGGATGGTCGGTGAAAGATGTGCCCTTTGTCGGACATGTACCTGTAATGGCCATTCTCATGTTCGATAGGTAGTGATGGACGAGTCCGAAGCTGAGGACTTCAGGGGTCTTTTCGATCGGAACCATTCGGCCCTGCTCGCCTATTCGGTGAGACGGCTCACATCGTATGACGACGCCCTGGATGTGGTCGCTGAGGTGTTCATGGTTGCGTGGCGACGCCGAGCAGACTTGCCAGTTGATACTACGGAGCAGCGGATGTGGCTCTACGGGGTGGCGCGACGGGTTCTCTCCAACCGACATCGGGCCGAGATACGCCTCTCCCGTCTCCATGAACGAGTTGTAGGAGTGGCCCTCAAAGCGGTGCCCGATCAGACAGACGCCGACGACGTTTCTGATCTTGCTTCCGCGGTTGAAGCCCTCAACAAGCTCGGTTACAGCGACAGAGAAATACTCCTTCTCTCCCTTTGGGAAGATCTCGACACTGGCCAGATCGCCATTGTGATGGGGAGGTCCAAGTCGAACGTGTCGGTGCGGCTCCACCGTGCCAAGGCACGCCTACGCGGGGAGTTTTTTCGGCAAATGAAAGAAACAGATCCTGGTGGACATGTCATCGACAGAAGGGCACACGGGGATGTGGCCACGGAGACGACATTATGAGACACCAAGACCCAATTGATCTGATCCGAGACCGTAACCCCGTGTCTGATGCGCATCAACTGCCCGATGGACCCCATTCGGCGTCTGCCGAAGCCCTATTCGAGGAGATCATCGGAATGGAGAATCACAAGACGACACCAATCAGGCGTCCCAAATTCGGGAGGACTGCGGCACTCGTCGCAGCCTTACTAGTTGTATCAGCGGGAGCGGCGGTAGCCGCAGGAGTGTTCTCACCGGACCCTGCGGATGTAGCAACAATCGAGAAGAAAGCCGAAGAGGTCGTATCGTGGCAGTCGAGCCTTCAAACAGGAGCCGTCTGGTGCATGTACGACGTGCGCACAGGGGCGGACACTTCGGTGGTGGAATTCCCGGTGGGTGAACCGTTGACGGTGGAGGCACTGCTTGCTGAATGTGCCACCGGCAATGATGTGGTCCGAAACCTTGATGAGGTTCCAGCCCAGTTCACAATGTGCGAGGGCACCTTCACCGACCAGGAGTACGCCAACCGAATCACAAGCGACGACCGATTCAACATCATCGCTGGCGACCTATCGGCGGATCGGCCCGGATTCCCAGTCGTGCTGGCATGGGAAGCCGACTGCGCCTCGACGACCCTAGAAACCTCCGTCGCCGTGGACCTGGCACCGATGCGGTCCCTCGACCAAATCAACAAGGCCCGTGAAATCGAAATCGGCCTGAAAGCGTCAGCAATCAACACCTGTCTCACCAGATCCGGAGCCGACACCATGGCCCGCAATGCCCGAGCAGACCTCGGAGAGTCGTGGCTGCTCGTTGACTACAACCTCAACGGACCGGTCTCCTGCTACGCGGTTGACATCGAACCCGAATGGGGCCTCATCGGGGTTCTCGGACAAAACGACGGTGCACCAGGCGAAGGAACACCAAGCACGGAACCGCCCAGCGACAACTAGACCAGTTCGAATACAACGGGAGACGGTCCACCCAAACCATCGTGGACCGTTCTCTCACTCCCTGCCTCCGCACGATATCGGCACATATTGGGCGGGGTCATTTGCAGTATCGGTCGGCGTCGTGAGAATGCTCTCATGGACTTCTGTTATTCAATCCCCGGCTTCGCAACCTTTGGGGCGATTGCGGGCCTCATCGCGTGGCCGGTCACGAAAAGCCTTCGCAAGGCAGCAATCACTTTCGTCCTCGCGACTGCCATTGCCGCGATAGGTACCTATTTTCTGTTTACTGGCGAATGCCCTGACCTGTGCGGATAACACACCATCCGATATCGGCACTTCTAGTGCGCTCGCCTGTTGCAAGATCGCCACTCAGCGTGATCAGTGATTGTGCTCGGGAATGCCGGTTATGGGCGGCTGGCGAAGGTGGAATGGTCTCGCGGGGCAAGACGGGAGCCGGGTGCCTTCCCCGCTGACACTCATCAACGGTCGTGGTTGGTGGCAAGCTTGTAGGCTTCCGCTCCCATTCAGTCTGCGACTTGGAGCAAAGAGATGATTATGCGCGTGGTTCGGGTGACGGTTCACGAAGGGCAAGAAGACGAGTTCGAGAAGGTCCTGAAAACCATTGTTTTGCCGACGATCAGGAGCCACCCAGGGTTCGTTTCCGTTGTCCCAGGAAAGCCACGTGCCGACGCACCGAACGTGTTCTGCGTCACGATTGTATGGGAGGACGTGCAAGCCCTCAAAGGGTTCGCCGGCGAGAACTGGATGGAGGTGAGGACAGAACCGGAAGAGGAACACCTCATCGCCTCCACGACCGTTGAACACTATGACCTGATCTCCGGCTAAGTGTCCCAGGTGACGGCCGCGCATAACGGCACCTATTGGCCGGTCTCGGTAGGCTCACAGTGTCGAACAAGCGGGACTTGGATTGACGGACTGAGGTTATGAGCCATGCGAACTAGGTCCAAGGTATTGGTTTCCGTGGGGGCCGGACTCGTGGTTTGGTTGGCTGTACACCCACAAAGGTGTACCGCTGTGGGCGGGGTTCATGTTTGGGATCGATGCACGTCGTTTCTCGGTACGCCCACACCTTCCTTTGAAGACATTCCGCAGATCAACACCGGTTGGATTGAGCTGATCCCTATTTTCATCAGCATCGCGGTGGGGGTTCTCGTCTGGTGGCTTCTGGGACGCGCCATATCGAAAGGCAAGTGACGGACCACCCGATATCGGCACTTCTAGGGTGACATCGGAAGGTCATACTCGTCACTCCTCGTGAGGAGTTTGTTCGCCTTCGTGCCCCGTGTTCTCGACGTTGATGAGTGGTTCGAGGTCGACGCTTGTCAGAACACATTGCTGGTCCCACGGACGATGATCCTGGACGGGCTCGACCGACTTCGACTGCAACCCGATTGCAACCCAACGCCACGTGATTGAGCGCCACAGCCTGATACGGGCTGAACCGCTACCGGATGAGAATGCCTGCATGGCCGGCCTTTTCACTACATCCCGGTAGTGCTCAATTCGGGCGTGATCGGATTCAGGTTCCTGACTATCGGGCTCTGAAGCATCGAGATGAGCCTGAGATGTGCGACCCGGTCCGCCAGCGAGGTCAGCGACGGGCCGTCGAAGCCGCTTGGCATAGAAAGCACGAGCCAGAAGCCTGATCTTCTACCCAATCTTCTACCCAACGTCTCATAATCGGCCAGAATTGGCTGATACCAGACGGACGAAGGATGTACCGGGGAGGGGCGAAAAGCCCCATAAACACGGACAAATTGAGATAATCCAGGTCTAGTCAATACGATCAGCGCAAGGTTCGAATCCCCGCACCTCCACCAACCAACCAACCAACTGCGGCGTGTTCGCAGTTGCGGGCATGTTGTGTTCGCAGTTGTTGGCCGGATCGCCTAAGCGTTTTCGGTACGTCTCAGATCAGTTTGTCGGTGGCTAGTCGCCCGGGAGTTGGACCGAATCACACCCGTCGACTTTGGGTATCAAAGGGGCAGACAGAAAGAATCGTGAACATCGGAGATGAAGTTCCCATCCCCGGTCGGACTCTCTGAAATAGTTGACGGTGCCATCACCAAGCGCCTGAAGGATCGCCTGGTACCGCTCACCCTCGGTACCCAGCAGAGTGAAGTCGAGCTCAGCTTGCCGTCCGGTGTCCAGGCTCGAGGTGAAACAGTCGAGAGCCTGCAACGATATCTGCTGGCTGATCTCGGGCGCTTGACGTGGTGGGAGGAACACGTCGGCATTCTCATCGCACACGGGAGTTGTCGGCCGAGTCGAGACAGTTTCGGGAATGCCGGCGCACCCACCGAGAATCATCACGGCTGCGAGACCTACAAGCCAAGTCCTACGCACGGCGCCTCCGATCGAGAGCCACGGTTCCAAGATCTCGGAAGGATCGTAACTTCGGTGCCAGGAGAGCTGCCCGTCCCATTAGCGGGCCACCGGATTCAGCTGGTTGGGGTTGTTGATGAGAATCTGGTTGCTCCAATGGCGGCAGCGACTGCGCAAGAATGAACCCGAAACCGATAGTCAACAGAGCTAGGAAACCTATCCAACCGTCGAGTACAGCGGCCCCGATCAGCAGATTGCCTGCGATTCGACCGTCCGAAATGTAAACCGAGCCGGAAGCGATTGCTGCCGCGGCTGCCATCAGCACCACCCAGGGGAAGAGATCGGAGAAGGCTGCCTCCTGGGGCCACCATGTGAGTCACCTAGACAGCGACCATTACGAATCCGAGGATCGCAGCGCCGGTGGCCCATGCTCTACCGCTCAGGCGTGGCAATTCAGCCCCGGCCAGGAGACTACGCCCATCGACTGGTGTGAACCGGCGG
The DNA here is from genome assembly GCA_041625295.1 of Acidimicrobiia bacterium. Classification (GTDB taxonomy): domain Bacteria; phylum Actinomycetota; class Acidimicrobiia; order Spongiisociales; family ZC4RG35; genus JBFGRR01. Next base: position 5,349 of record JBFJTO010000018.1, read on the forward strand.
CGTTGTGTGGAACCTCACCCACTTAACGTGTGGAACCCCAAGTCTTCCCGCCTCGGAGGACCAGCGGTGAAAGGGTGTTTCGGGAACTGCGAACACGCCACCAACCAACCAACAAACCAACCAACCAACAAACCAACCAACCAACCACGCACCTACGAACTCAACCCCGGTGGTAGCCAAAGGGTCATACCGTTGGTAGCATGATGGTATGAAGTTGAGTGTGAGCCTTCCGAACGAGGACGTCGAGTTCCTCGATGAGTATGCCCAGACCGAGGGATATGACTCCCGGTCCGCAGTGGTCCATAAAGCCGTTCGCTTGCTGCGCTCGACGGAGCTGGGTGATGCCTATGCCGATGCTTGGAGCGACTGGTCCGAGACTGGCGAGGCCAGTGTGTGGGATATTGCTGTGAGTGACGGTCTGGCGACCGGCTGATGCTGCGCGGCGAGATACGGCTTGTGGACCTTGATCCGGTACGCGCCGGTGAGGCGAACAAGCGTCGGCCTGCCGTGCTGGTTTCCAACGATGGAGCCAACACCACAGCCGCAAGGCTGGGCCGGGGAGTCGTGACCGTGGTCCCCGTCACCGCCAATGTTGATCGCGTCTATCCGTTTCAAGTTCTGATCCCGGCCCACCAATCCGGTTTGGACCGTGACTCGAAGGCTCAAGCAGAACAGGTTCGGTCCGTTTCCGTGGAGCGTGTGACGGACCGGATCGGGACGGTCCCGCCGGAGGTGATGCTCGAGGTCAACGAGGCCCTCCGTCTTCACCTCGCTCTCTGAACCCAATCGAGCTGATGCGGGATCGGGCACATGGAAGTCGAAGTGGTCCTTCTGCGGTTGTCCGTCAGGCCAATCTGGCGGAACGTGCCCCGGGATGAGAGCATCTCCACCAACCCACCACCTACCAACCGAATGCCGGCGGTTGATCGCCAAGCTTCTCGAGGTGTCCTCCGCACCCTGACTCGCACATCGGGACCATCACCCATGGCGCGGCCGTATCTGACCGGCGAACCTGTTGGCCATGGAGCAGAACAACAATGATCTCGATCGCCGCTTATCGGCCATAGAGGAGCGGCTTCGACGCCTCGAAGGTTTCCTCCAGGGGCCCCGACCGCCGTCGCCACCACCCCCGCGGCCGACTGCGAAACCTCGGACGCCACCCAAAGCGACCGCCCAGCCGCGTGAACGTGACTTTGGAAAGCTGATCGCCTGGGCGGGCGGACTGGCTTTCACGACCGGCATCGTCCTCCTGGTGAGCCTGGCGGTGGAGCGGGGGTGGATCGGTCCGGCAGTGCGCTTTGGGCTGGGCCTGAGCCTTGCGCTGTCGGCGACCGGGATTTCGGTCTACCTGTCCACCGATCGCCGCCTCTATAAGGGTCTCGCAGATGATCCGGCCAGCCGCATCTCGGTCGGGCGCACACTGTTCGTTGTTGGCCTCGTCGGCGGTTTTGCTGCCTCATACGCCGGGTATGCGAGGTGGGATCTGTTCGGACTGGCCACCCTGTCGGTGCTGATCGCCGCGCTGACCTTCATCCATCTGGCGATCGGTCATGTTTCGGGCGACATCGTCAGGGCAGGCTCGGCCATAGCGGGTGCCTTTCTGGTCCCCGTGTATGCAGGGGATCTCGCCTCGGTTCGGCTCCAGGCGTGGCCCGCATTGGTGCTCTTTGCGGGTGCCGCGTTCCTTTCCATGGTGTGGAGCGGGCGTTCGGCAAGTGTCACCGGATGGATTCTGGGCACGGTTGGCGGGGCTGCGTTGTTCGAAGCCATCGACGGCTCAGTGGGCGCACCCCGGATTCTTGGCATCTGGACGATGGCAATAGCGGCGGGTGGTGTCGTCTTCATGGTGGACCGTCGCTTGGCGCACGAGGACGCCGAGTTTTCGATCCTCGATGCGGTCCTGGTCGGATGGCTCGCGCTGATGGCGGGTTTGTTCCTCGGCGGTCGCATATTCGGATCTTCAGATGTCGTGCCAGAGCTGTCGGTGATCCTGGCCCTTGTCGCCGGAGCAATCGCGGCGTTGCGAAGCCGAAGGCTCGAGATTGCCGATGGTCTCGGTTCTGCAGCTCTCCTGCTGGCGCTTGTCTCTGTTGAGCACTTGTCGGACCACGGTCTGGTTTGGATGTCGGCTGCGGCAGCGGTTCTCGTGGCAGCATCGGTGTGGGTCGTGGCGCAAGCTTCTCTGCCGGTGGCGCGGTTCGTCTCACGGAGCCTCGGTGTCGTCCTTGGATTCGTCACCGCGCTTCTAGTGGCATTTCCGATCCTCGACGACAGGGCGGAAGTCGTGCTGTCGGGCGGTCTGATGTTGCTGGCATTCGTGGTGGCAGCGATTCATGACAGGGACCGAATCGGGCGGTGGGTTTTCGGATCGGTGTCCTTCGTGGTTTGGGTTGCCTGGTGGGCCGGGTTCTCGGGCCTCACGTTCCAGCCCGATGCCGTGACAACGGCGGGATGGTTCACCACGGCCATCGCAGCCATGTACCTGGGTCGGCGCTATCGCATCCGCGCAATCCCGATCGCCGGGTTGGTCCTGGGAGGGGTCGCCTACCTCAAACTGTTCATGTACGACCTCTCGGCCGTCGATCCCGGCGTCAGGATCATCCTGTTCCTGGTCGTGGGAGCAGCCTTGGTGGCTTTTGCCCTCCGGCTGGGGAGGCGCGAGTCGACTAAGCCCGGGCCGACCACTCCGTAACCGAATCAATCGAGACCACGATGACAGGCCCCGGTGGTGGTGCTTCCCGGTACTGGGGGTACTTGGCGAAGAGTGCGGCGATGCCCGCTGTGAACTCGGGGCCGTGCGTGAGGACTCTGGCTTCCCCGTCGACCCGAACCCACCAGAGGAGGTTCCAGTCGTCTTCATAGTTGTGGACCAGCACCGACACGACCGGATTGGATTCGATGTTGGTCAGCCGCATCAAGCGGTCGGTCGTCTTCGGTTTCTGGTCGATGGCAGTGACGATCGTCTCGCCCACGAGGGCGAAAACGATCGGGACCAGGTGGGGGCGCCCATCCCCGCGCACCGTGGCGAGTTGGGCCACTCTCGCCTCGGCGATCCGATCAGTGCTCCTCATGGGCAAACCATAGGACGGCGGCCGTTTCGGCTCAGGGCGTGTAAATCCGGCCTTCTGGAACCGACGGAACGACGATCCTTCCCGAGATGATGTCGCGCCGGAACGCCTCGAGTTGGTCGACGATGTCTTCGACGAATCCGCCGCTCCGGGAGTAGTCGACACCGTTTTCGGCCAGGCCGAAAACCCGGGAACCAGGCTCGAGACGTCCGGCGGCATAGTCCTTCACGGTGGTCTCAGCGACCGTATCCAGCCGCTTCAGCATCGATGTCAGGATGTGCGGTTTCCACATCTCAGGGTCCCACGGCCCGAACTCTCCCATTCCATCAATCGAAAAGTATTGGTCGCCGTCCACGCCGATCGCCCAAAGATGCCGTCCGAGCGTTTCGGATTGCTCGGCCACAGCGTCGAAGAGTCCAATCCCCGAGAATCCGGCCGCGTGGAAGATCACGTCGGCGCCGGCCTGATACATCTCGGTGGCGATTTGCTTGGCCCGGCTAGGGCTCTGGAACCCGGTGAGGTCATACCAGTCGGTGATGAAACTGACCTCCACGACCACATCCGGGTCCACTGCCTTGGCCCCGGCGATGTAACCGGCCTCGAACCTCCCGATGGTCGGGTTGTCGACCCCTCCGATGAACCCGATGATGCCCGTCTGCGACTTGAGGGCCGCAGCCGCCCCGACCAGAAACGAACCTTCCTCTTCTTTGAAGGTGTTGTAGGTCACATTGGGGAGATCGCCAGTGACATCCCAAACGGCGAATTGGGTGGTTGAGTGCGCCAAGGCGGTTTCATCGGTCAACCAGCTGCCCGAGACCAGTATCAATCCGACCCCCCGAGCCGCTTGCGTTTCGATTACCACATCCGGCTGAGTAGCCCCACTCACGATGGCCACTTCACCCTTGAGGCTCGTTTCCTCGAGCCCCTGCAAGAAACCTGCATGTGCGGTCTCGGTGAAACTGGAGTCCGTTTCTGATCCGTTCAAGACGATGTGCACGACATCCGGCGGAGGAGAGAACACATTGGCGATCGAGAACCTGAGGGCGTAGGTGCCGACGGCCGCCACCACGGCGATCAGGCCCCCGATTACGACCATGCGCCTCCTGGCCCTGCGAACCCGTCGCCGGGCGGCGTCGGCCTTTGCTTCTGCTTCCGCCTCGAGCCGGTCACGTGCCGCAGACGACTCGAGCAGGTATGCAGTTCCGAGGTCGCCGGGACTCACCTCCGAGTGGGCTGCCCACTCCTCATACATGGAAAGGGCTCCTCCACCCAGTAGGTATGCCGGGTCGCGCCCGGACTCATCCCACTCCATGGCGCGGGAGGTCAATGCCTCGCGCCGTTCGAGGTCGGCGCGGTATGTGGCGATCCACCTGCGAAGCCGCTCCCACTCTTCCAAAAGGGCCTCGTGGGCGATGTCCACGGTCGCCGCCCCCGTGATGGGGTCCCGGTCCCTGGTCACGAGTCGGTGGGTCGTAAGCGTGTCGATGAGCCTTTCGACATCCGGTCCCTCCGATACGAGATCGGCGCGCGGGACCCTGCGGCGTCGGATTCCCGCATTGGTGGCATGGGTCAGGTTCAGGAGCAACCGGCGCAAGCTCTCTCGATCCGTCCTTCCAAGGGAGTCGTGGATCTCATCTGCCCGTTTGGCGAGCGCGCCCTTCAATCCGCCCAATTGCAGATAGGCCTGCAGCGACATCGAATCGGATGTCGTCGCGTCGAAGAGCTCGGTGAGCGTGAACTGCATCAAAGGCAAGGCTCCGGGTTGATCCTCCATGTCGGCGATGAGCCGCTCCACGAGGGCTGGTTCGACAACCACTCCGGCCGCCTCGGCCGGTTTCGAGATCGCTTCGCGAAGTTCGCTCTGCGACATGGGCAGCACGGGGACCAGACCCGGCGCGAACAGTCTCGAGAATCGGATGCTGCGCAAGGGCGCGTCGAGATGATCGGCGCGGATCGCCACCAGCACGCTGGTGCTCGGCTGTGATGCGAGATCGGCGAGCCGGGCGAGGAAGCGTGCCGACTCGTGTGGCCCGCAGATCGTGAATGCCTCTTCGAACTGATCCACGATCAGAAGCCGTTGACCGTCCAACCCGGCGACTGCCACTTCGAGTCGGCTCGTCGGATCCTCCCCCGGACTCATGATGCTTATCGACCACAGTTCACTCTCGAGGGCCGGAACGACTCCGGCTCGAACCACGCTCGACTTGCCGCTTCCCGACGGTCCCACGACGGCGACAAAGTGATCTCCGGCAAACAGGCGTGCTGTTATCTCGGCCGTGAGTGCCTCCCGGCCGAACATGTGCGTGGCGTCCTCGGAAGTGAATGCCCTCAACCCCTTGTATGGATTGGGACCTCGACTTGATTCGGGGCCAAAGTCGAGCAGTGCATCCCTGTTGATGATCATTTCTTCGGTGTCGCGTAGCGCCTGAGATGGCGTGAGTCCCACCTCCACCAAGCCTTGCCGGTATTCGGCAAAAGACCGCAGCGCATCGAGCTGACGTCCTGCCCGGTAAAGAGCGAGCATTCGCAGACGCTGGGTATTCTCCGAGCGGACCTCGACGGCGATTCGATCCAGCCATGTGAGAGCTGTCTGGGGTTGATTGGAATCGAGACTCAACTGGGCGAGTCTCTCTGCCGCTTGCGCGTGAAGCTCGAGCAGGTGTCGGATGCTGATCTGCGTGAATTCGTCGTATGCGAAGTCGGAGAGGGGATCACCGCGCCACATCTGCATCGCCAGAAGCAAACTCTCCCCGGCGACCGAGGGGTCTGACTCGTTGAGTCCGTTGAGAATCAACCCTTCGAAACGGCTTGCATCCACCGCATCCGGGGGTGCGTGGAGGATGTATCCGGGCGAGCGGGTGTCGATGGTGAGGTCGGTCGACTTCAGCGCCTTGCGAAGTTCGGACACGTAGATCTGGATCGAATGTGCGGCTGTCTTGGGCGCTTCGTCGCCCCACACCTCATCGATGATGCGGTCGGATGACACGATCGAGTTGGCGTTCAGGAGCAATAGCGCGAAGACGGCACGCTGTTTGGGCGAACCCAGGTCGATGGCCCCGTGGGCGTTTTCGATTTCCAACGGCCCAAGGATGCGGACGTCCGTTGCGGTCATGTTCCCTCCAGCTACAAACTTATACGATCGCGACAAAGCCGGAGGGTCGAAACTCTCCGGCTTTGTGTGGATCACGGCTGGAACAACGGCCAATGGGTCTCGTAATACTGGACCAAAGCTTCGAAGCGGGCTGCCTGAATCGCCTCGATCCGTGCCTGTCGGGCTTGCCCACCCTTCCACAAGCTCTCGTAATAGGCGGGCATGGCCGCAAACCGAACCTGCGCCACCACCTCAGGAGAGCTCTGATATGCCTGCACCACGGCTTCCCATCGGGCCGATTGAATCTCGGCCGGCGAGAGGTTGGACGATGCGTCGTAGATCATCCATCCGGCGGTGATGCCTACCACCAAGGCGGTCAATACGACCAATGATCTGAATCCTCCGAACCGCCTGATCCCGGTTCGGCGTTCGACCGAATCCACCTCGGGAGTGGACTCGGTGACCCTGTCGATCAATTGGGTCATCTGGGTCTCCTTTCTCGGACTGGCACCATGTTTCCGGTACCCGCTCGAGGCGGTCCCCATGCGCGCTCAAGATCGGCTCTAGGCGCGAACAAGTCAGCTGTGAGCCATGTACGACCCGATTGGCCTACGCAGGCGCGGTCAGCGCTTGCCCACCGCCAGGTATGCCGATGAACCCGGAGCGAGCACGTTTTCGACATTTGCGCACAGATACGTGGCGCCCTTCTCGACCCATTGCTCGGCCCGCTTCGTCGTCGCTGCCAGCAAGCCCAGCCACTTCCCGGCCGCCAGGGTCCGGTTGGCAACGTGATCCATGGCGGCAACCAGGTCGGGGTGGTCGAGTTGGCCGGCGATACCCAACGAGTGGGACAGGTCGGTCGGTCCTATGAAGAGCACGTCGATGCCGGGAACTGCCGCGATCTCGTCGACGTGTTCCACTGCATCGCGGGTCTCGATGTGGA
>JBFJTO010000019.1:0-12041 GCA_041625295.1 Acidimicrobiia bacterium
AAGCCGCCGTCTCTTCCTGGGAAGGACGGTGGGAAGCCGATCTCCCACCGCACCTCCCGCCCGGACCATCGGCTCGTCGATCTCGACCGTTCCCGGTTTGCCCAGTGCAAACAGGCCCCGCCGGGTCATCCCCTGGTGAGCGCCCTCGATCACTCTCTTGCGGCTTCCTGTAGCTGGTTCGGCTACCAACCCGATCGGATCGGGTCTCCCCGGCCGCCATGCCAGACGATTGGCGACGCCCACCGAGTTTTCGATCAGGGGTGCCGCCGAAGCGATGGAACACGATGCGCATTCCGAGACATCGAGCCACACGCTCCTTTCCTCCGGCTTGGCGAGCTCGAGAAGGCCTCCGGGGTCAAGGGAGCCGAGACACATCCCGTGTCTCAAGATCGTCTGCGCGGGAGCAGAAGATCGGGAGGGGTCAGAGTGATATGGGCACACGACGCCGATGGCGTCGGCGTCGACCGACGCCGCGGCTGTGCCCAGTGCCGTCCGGATCGGCTGCGGGACGCTGATGGCGCCGGTGGGACAAACGGCCACGCAAACACCGCACATCACACAGCCATCGAAGTCGATCTCGGGCGTCAGACCCGGCAGACCTATGGCCATGACCGGGCACAAGGTCACACACGCATTGCAGTCGGCGTCGTGATGGCGGCTGTTCAGGCATCGCGACTCGGCCACATTGGGCACAGCGGAGACGAACAAGGCGCCAAAAGGTTCGGTCATGTCCCCGAAAGCCTATGCGCCCCCAGGACCGGCGTCGATCCCCGGGTGGAGCGAAGGGCGAACGCCTACGCTGATCAGATGGAAGAGGTACTCCGAAGACTCGACCCTGGCATGAGGATCGTGTACGGCGGAAATCGCATAGCAACGGTCCCGGCCCAGCTCGCGGCAGACTTCCGCGACGGTGATCGTCTCGTCGTGGTTCACGACACAGGCGACCTTCTCCACATCCCTTTGCGCGAATGGGAGATCGCCGCCTCCGCGGTCTCGGATGCACACACGGCGTTCCAGGGCATGGGAGGCGTCACCGACGAGCAGGTAACTCTCTTTTTCGAGGTGTTCGCCGAGCGACTCGCCCATGCGTCCACCTTCGCTCCCATCGCCTCGGCCAATGAAGCAGACGTTGCGGCTGCCAGAGAAAAGGGCCGCTCCACAACCCGTCTGATCCTGTCACCGCAGATGCGCACGTCGATGATCGGGGGTCTGCGGGCGTGGGCACGCATCGAATCACACCGGGGTGCCATTCGTGAACGACTGGAGCATCAGGGTTGGCACGTGGATCTGGTGACAGCCGGGTTGGGGGTCGTCGGATTCGTTTTCGAGGGGCGGCCCAACGTCTTCGCTGACGCCACCGGAGTGATCCGCTCGGGCAACACGGTTGCCTTTCGAATCGGTTCGGATGCGCTCGGAACCGCGAGGGCGATCGTCGACCAGGCACTCGACCCCGCCCTGGAACGGGCCGGGCTTCCGCCGGGAACGGTTTCCCTGGTCGACAGCCCCAACCGGGCGGCAGGGTGGGCGATGTTCTCCGATCCCCGACTTTCGTTGGCCGTGGCCCGGGGATCTGGGCGAGCGGTGTCGCAGTTGGGGGCTGTCGCCCGGCAGGCGGGGATACCGGTCAGCCTGCACGGGACCGGAGGAGCCTGGCTGGTTGCCGGTTCTTCGGCCGATGCCGACAACTTCGAGAGAGCCGTGTATCACTCGTTGGATCGCAAGGTATGCAACACCCTCAACACTTGCTGCCTCGTCAGAAATAGGTCGGCCGATCTCATCCCCGCGTTCCTCTCGGCTTTGTCCCGGGCCGGCGACCGACTGGGAACGAATCCCAAACTGCACGTGGTCGAACCGACCGGGATTCCCGGATCCTGGTTCGGGGACAAGCCGATCACCCGTCCCGGAGGAGAGGTCCTCGAACCGGGCGCCGAGATCATCGCGCGCGACCAGATCGGCCTGGAGTGGGAGTGGGACGGATCGCCCGAAGTCACCCTGGTTCTGGTGGACTCGGTCGAGGAAGCCGTCGAGCTATTCAACGAACACAGCCCCCAGTTCGTCGCCTCACTGATCTCCGACGACAAAACGGAGCACGAAAGATTCTTCGAGATGGTCAACGCTCCGTTCGTCGGCAACGGGTTCACGCGCTGGGTGGACGGCCAGTACGCCCTCGACCGCCCCGAACTCGGACTGTCGAACTGGCAGTTCGGGCGCCTTTTCGGGCGGGCAGGTGTGCTCAGCGGAGATTCGGTCTACACGGTGCGCACACGCGCGACCCAGACCGATCCCGACCTCGGCCGCTGATTGCCGTTTATCGCGACATCGGGATACGCTCTCAAGCCCAGATGGAATTCGGCCGATTCAATGCCAACGGTCGGAGGCGAAATGACAGACCTTGAGACAAGTTACACGGCTCGAGTGGACGAGTTCCTCGAGAGCCACGGGCCCTTCCTGCCGGTGCTCTTCGTCGACTTCGCCCTCGACATGCGCAGTGCCATCGCCGACCTCGAAGCCGCACTCGAAGCCGCACTCGAAGACGTGAAGGTTCCTGTCTAACGTCGGCACATGAGCCTGGCCGACGCCACCGAACTGCTCCGATCCGCCCAACGCATCCTCGTATTCACAGGCGCCGGAATCAGCACCGAATCGGGCATCCCGGACTTCCGAGGTCCTGACGGCTTATGGACCAAGGTCGACCCCGAAGACTTCACGATTCAACGGTATCTGACCAGACCTGAAATCCGGATTGCCGGATGGAAGATGCATCAGAGCGGTCAACTCTGGGGCGCCCGGTCAAAGGTGCAACCCAATCCCGCCCATCACGCGGTCGTCGAGTTGTGGCACCACGGACGATTGACGGGCTGCGTGACCCAGAACATCGATGGTCTCCACGTCTCCGCCGGTCTGCCTGAACAAAAGGTCGCCGAACTCCATGGCAACTCACGCACGGTGCGCTGCCTTGGGTGCGCGGCGACATGGCCGATCGAAGAGGTCTTGCAGCGCGTGGACGGCGGCGAATCGGATCCCCACTGTCTCGAGTGTGGAGATCTCCTGAAGACGGCCGTCGTCATGTTCGGGGAGTTGCTACCCGAGGATCAGCTTCGGAGAGCCGGGCTGTTTGCGGCCATGGCAGACGCCGTTCTCGTCGTCGGATCCACTCTCAGCGTCTACCCGGCGGCCGACATCCCGCTCTCGGCGGCGAGAACAGGGGTTCCGATGGTGATTCTCAACCTCGGTCCCACGGATCTCGATCACATCGCCGCCGTGAAGCTCGACGGTATGGCCGGAGAGATCCTTCCCGATCTGGTGTCCGCTATCACATGACCGAACTGATACCTCTTGCTCCGGATCATCTCGACACGATCAACGACATGGTTCGCCGTGAGGGAAAGCACGACCACCATCCCTGGATCCTCGCCAGGGAGGAGTTGGCGGAGATGTTCGATGAGCCTCACTTCGTTCCCTCCCAGGATGGACGGATCGCTCTCCTCGACGGACAACCTGCCGGTTGGTGCCGGGTGTGGCATCAGCCATCCGGTGTCCGGCTCGAAAAGGCGCATCTGATGGGAACGGTCGACCCCCCACATCGAGGCCGGGGGGTCGGGGCCGCACTTCTGGAGTGGCAGATCGGCAGAGCAAGGGAGCGGCTTCTCGATTCTTCCCCCAGCCTCCCTCGTTTCATTCGGACCAATGTCTTCGAGTGGGTGACGGGCGCGACAAGGCTGTTCGAGCGGCACGGAATGACCCCGGTGAGATGGTTCGACGAGATGAGCCGCCCACTCGGCGGCATCGGGAAGCCGCCCACCGTTGAAGGTGTAGACATCAGGGCCTGGGAAGCCTCCGACACCGCTCGGGTGCTGCCTGTGAAGAACGCCACATTCGAAGACCACTGGGGGTCGACACCAACTGACCCTGCAGTTTGGGAAAGCCGGATCAAAGGCTACGGAACCCGCCTCGACCTGAGCTTCGTGGCCCGGGCGGGTTCGGAGATCATCGGGTTTGCCCTCAACGGCTACTACCCGGAAGGCGAGGAACGGCGGGAAGGGTGGATCGACACGCTCGGGGTGCTGCGCGAGTGGCGGGGCCGCGGGGTGGCATCGGCGCTGATAGGCGCTTCATTGGCGGCATTCTCTCGGGCCGACTTCACACACGCAGCGCTGGGCGTCGACTCGGACAATCCGACGGGCGCGGCCGGGTTGTACCGGCGACTCGGTTTCACGAGTGCATTCCGCTCGGTGTGCCACCAAATCGAACTCTGATCCCGCCACCAAGAGGATCTCAACCGGGGGTTGCCCACAGGGTCATAGGTGGATTGCAGCCCACGGTTCGCGGGAACCGGTGTCTCAGGCGCCCAGACCCATCGCTCTTACGAAGAACGTCGCCATCTGAGCCCTGGTCAATGGGCTGTCGGGGCAGAAACGGCCGTCGTCGGCGGGATCGCATCCCTTGGTGATCCCGGCCTGTCGCAAAGCGTTTATCGACGTTTCGAAACGACTGCCGGCGTCGTCGTAGAAGTAGTCGTTAGGAGCCGGTGCCACCGAGAACGCCCGCACCAGCACCTCGGCCATCTCCTCTCGAAGCAGCGGCTGGTCGGGGCAGTAGTCGGCATCGGAACAGCCGAATCCGATCCCCGCCTCCATGGCAGCGTTGATGGCATCCTCGTAAATCGAGCCGTTGTCATCGGAGAAGCAGTCGGTTGCCGGGATGGGCAGGTCGAGCACCCGCCGGACGAATGCAGCGATCTGGCCACGGGTGATCGGATCCTCCGGACAGTAGAGGTCGCCACTGGCGCTACACCCCACCGTGATTCCCAGGGCATACATGATTTCGATGTTGGCCTCGTGGACCGAGCCGTCGTCGTCGCGGAACTGCCCGTTGTAGGGCGCTATCGGTTCTGAGTAGCGGGGCGCATCGAGCAGATATGGGTAGGAGTTGATCGCAACGCCGTCTTTGCGAATCTCGAAGTGGAGATGGGGACTGACCCACTCGGCATTTCCGCTGTCGCCGACCCACCCGATCAGTTGGCCCGCGACGACCTTCGAACCTCGGACGATTCCGGGCGCGATGCCCCATACCAGCCCGTCATCGGTGCCCGGGGTGTCGTTGTTCAGGTGAATGTATTCGGTGGACCAACCATCGCCATGGTCGATCGAAAGGAGACAACAGTCGGATCCGATCCAGCTGACGTATCCGTCGGCGGCGGCGATCACCGGAAGGCCTTTCACGCCGTTGGACATGATGTCGGTGCCCTCGTGGGTTCGTCCGCCCGAGCGAGGGGCGCCAAAGGTGTCCGTGAAATAGACCTCGCCGATCACCGGAAAGACGATCTGGCCGGGATCGAATGTGGAGGCACGCGCCGGAACAGCCCCTCCTGCGAGGCTGGAAAGAAAAGTCAACAGCGCAACGACGCTGGCGAGACGCTTGGGGCGCTCCCCCACGTGCTCCATGGGGTTCGTATCGGCAACGGGGGGTCGAAAACTTGAGCGCCAATCATGGCCCCCGGTCCTCGTCGAATCCGCAACCGGTAGCCTGGAAGCATGTCTGACTTCACGCCCCCGCTCAAAGACATGAATTTCGCCCTCGAACACATCGGCGACCTCGGCGCGGTCTCCCGCCTGGACGGATTCGAGTTCGCCGACCCGGAAACGGTGGAGGGAATCCTCTCCGAAGCCGGACGCTTCTTTTCAGAAGTGGTCGCCCCCCTCAACCAAGTCGGCGACCAGCAGGGGTCAGTCCTGAAGCCCGACGGCTCAGTACAGACTCCCGATGGCTTCAAAGAGGCTTATGCAAAGTTCGTCGAAGCCGGCTGGGGCGGCGCCCACATCCCCGAGAAGTGGGGCGGAGGTGGGCTTCCCTACACCGTGGGCATCGCCATCCAGGAGATGTTCAAGACATCCAACATGGCGTTCTCACTGTGTCCGATGCTCACCCAGGCCGCCATCGAATCTCTCATCGCGCATGGGACCGATGAGCAACGAGGCATGTTCTTGGAGAAGCTCGTGTCCGGAGTGTGGACGGGAACGATGTGTCTCACCGAACCCGGCGCGGGTTCAGACGTGGGTGCCCTGACCACCAAAGCGATTCGCCAGGAAGACGGGACCTACCGGATAACCGGCCAGAAGATCTTCCTCACGTGGGGGGATCAAGACCTCACCGACAACATCATCCACCTGGTGCTGGCGCGCACTCCCGGCTCGCCACCGGGAACCCGGGGCATCTCGATGTTCGTGGTGCCCAAGGTTCTGGTCGGAAGCGACGGGTCGCTTGGCGAACGCAACGACGTCACGGTCGTTTCCCTAGAACACAAGCTCGGTATCCACGCATCTCCCACCTGCGTCCTCGCATTCGGGGACGACGGCGAGGGAGCCGTCGGCTATCTGATCGGCGATGAGAACGCCGGGATGAAATACATGTTCACGATGATGAATACCGCACGCATCGGCGTGGGCATCGAGGGGCTGGCAGTTGGGGAGCGCTCCTTTCAGCAAGCGCTCGGGTATTCGCTCGAGAGAAAACAGGGCCGGGCATTGGGCTCCGATCCCAAACAGAGTTCGCCGATCATCGACCACCCCGACATTCGCCGGATGTTGATGACCATGAAGGCCTACAACGAGGCGATGCGGAGCCTGCTCTACACAGTGGCATCTCAGATCGATTTTGAACGCCACGGAGCAGACGACGCGACCCGTGTAGCCGCCGCCGAAAAGGTGGCTCTGTTGACACCGGTGACCAAAGCGTGGAACACAGACATGGGTGTGGAACTCACTTCGATCGGACTCCAGGTGCACGGCGGCATGGGATACGTGGAGGAGACCGGTTCGGCACAGCACTTCCGGGATGCCCGGATCGCTCCTATATACGAGGGAACCAACGGGATCCAGGCGATCGATCTGGTTCTTCGGAAGTTGCCCATGCGTGACGGCCAGGTCGTCGAGGGGCACCTCGAAGCAATCGGTCGAACCGTGCAAGACCTGGAAGAGTTCCCGGGTATCAGGAAAGCGTTGGCCAAGAGCCTGGACCGTCTCACCGAAGCGACGCAATGGCTGGGCATGAAACTGGGCGAAAGCTCCTACAACGAGGCCCTTGCCGGAGCCACGCCGTACCTACGGATCTTTGGCCAGGTGACCGGAGGTTGGCTCATGGCCCGCCAGGCCCTGGCCGCCAAGGCTCTTCTCGACGAAGGCGAAGGCAACGCTGAATGGCTGAAAGCCAAGATCGCCACGGCCCGGTTCTACTGCGAGCAGTTGATGCCCCAAACCGACGGGCTTGTGGCCGCGGTGACGGCGGGTGAAGAACCGCTCTTCGAGATCGACCCGGCGATGCTGAGTGGTTGATTTCCTGGAATCGGTGGGCAAACCCGCGAAACGTAGGCCGGAATCCACCTATAACCATGTCTGCAACCCTGGACTGGGTTTTGAGAGGAGGATGCGGTGACGCAGAGGCGCAGAGTCGTCGTAACCGGAGTCGGTGTCGTCTCCGCCGCCGGGGTGGGAATGACCGACTTCTGGGATGGTCTCACCGCTGAGGCGGGTCCGGGACCACACGCCGTCGAGAACTGGGACCCCGAGCCGTGGATTCCGCTTCGGGAGAGCCGGAGGCTCGACCGATTCGCCCAGTTCGCGATTGTCGCGACCGATGAAGCCATGGCCATGGCTGGTGGGTTGGACCACGCCGAATTCGACCGCGTCACGGTGTCGGTGGCCACCGGTATCGGTGGGCTCGAGTCGCTGGAACTTCTCGTCGGGGAGGCGGCCAAAGACAGCCCCAGGGCCTCGCCGCTCTGGGTGCCGATGATGATGTGCAACGCCGCGGCCGCATCGATCTCGATCAAGTACGGGTTTGGCGGCGCGGCCACCACACCGGTTGTTGCCTGCGCGGCCGGAGCCCAAGCAGTTTCCGACGCCTTCCGCCAGATCCAATGGGGCTATGCCGACGCCGCGGTTGCCGGCGGAGCCGAAGGAGCCATTCGCCCCGCCACCATCGAGGGGTTTGCGTCGGCCAAGGCACTGTCGGTGTCGGGTGTCGCAAGGCCATTCGACGCCAATCGCGACGGTTTTGCACTCGGCGAGGGGGCAGGCATGCTCATCCTCGAAGAACGTGAGATGGCCCTGGCTCGCGGAGCCACGATTCTCGCCGAGATCCGGGGCGCGGCCTCCACCGCCGATGCCCACCACATCACCGCACCCCACCCGGGCGGCGATGGAGCCGAACGAGCCATTCGCCTGGCGATCGCGGACGCCGAGATCGACTTTCACGACGTCGGATACGTGAATGCCCACGGCACCGGAACCGCTCTCAACGATCGAACCGAAGGACATGTTGTGGCCCGTGTCTGGCCCGACCGGCAACCGGCGATCTCCTCGATCAAAGGCACGACAGGTCACGGGCTCGGCGCCAGCGGCGCCATCGAGGCGGTCGCCTCGGTGTGGGCTGTGGCGTCACGAACCCTGCCACCCAACGCGGGATTCCAGACCATCGACCCGGAGATTCCCCTCACCGACATCGTCACCGAACGTCGGCCGTGGAATCCGGGAGCGGCGATCTCCAACTCGTTCGGCTTCGGCGGCCACAACACCGTGCTCGTGT
Organism: Acidimicrobiia bacterium; assembly: GCA_041625295.1. Classification (GTDB taxonomy): domain Bacteria; phylum Actinomycetota; class Acidimicrobiia; order Spongiisociales; family ZC4RG35; genus JBFGRR01. Next base: position 8,584 of record JBFJTO010000019.1, read on the forward strand.
TCACACCGGCCAACCTGCCGGCCGACGACCTACACTGATCTGCCACAACGGGAGCTCGGTGGAACCGGGCTGAGAGGGGGCCTTGCCGGCCTCGACCGTAAGAACCTGATCCGGGTAATGCCGGCGCAGGGAGTTTCTCAGCCATCCCCCGTCGCTCCCGACGCACGGACATAGGAGTGACGATGAAACTCAAGATCATCGCTCTGCTGCTCGTCGTCGGGATGGCGCTGACAGCCTGCACGACCGAAGAGCAACAGACAACAGAACAACCAACCGACACCCTCACCCTGATGACTCACGACAGCTTCTGGGGTGGCGTCACCGACGACACCTTTGCGGCGTTCACCGCCGACACCGGGATCTCTGTCAAGGTGCTCCCGGCTGGGGATGCCGGAGCGATGGTGAACCAGGCGATACTCACCAAGGCCAGCCCGGTTGCAGATGTCCTCTTCGGGATCGACGACACGTTTCTGAGCCGGGCCCTGGAAGCGGGGATTTTCCTTCCCTATCGATCCGGGCTCTTAGACCGCGTACCCGACAGCCTCGAGATGGACGAGAGGGTCACACCCATCGACTTCGGTGATGTGTGCCTCAACTACGACCGAGCCGCAATGAGTGATGCCGATGCACCAAAAGACCTGTCCGATCTCACGGATGCACGCTTTGCCGGCCAACTGGTCGTCGAGAACCCGGCCACATCGTCTCCGGGTCTCGCCTTTCTACTGGCGACGATCGCCCGTTATGGCGAGGACGGCTGGCAGCCGTACTGGCAGAGCCTGGTGGCCAACGGCGTGAAAGTATCTCCTGACTGGGACACCGCCTACTACGCAGACTTCACCCGCTGGGGCGGCGAGCAATCATTGGTGGTCTCGTACGCATCATCTCCCGCCGCCGAGGTGATCTATTCGGAGACCCCCATCGACACCGCCCCCACGGGGGTCGTCGTCGACGGCTGCTATCGCCAGACGGAGTTCGCCGCGGTCTTGAACGGGACCCCGCATCAGAACGCCGCCCACAAGCTCATCGACTTCATGTTGTCCAAGCAGTTCCAGGAGTCCATTCCGCTCACCTGGTTCGTGTTCCCGGCCAACGAGGATGCGGCTCTGCCGCCCGCGTTCGTCGAGAACACGGTGATCCCCACCAACCCGCTCCGCCTCGATCCGAGCCTGATCGAGGCAAATCGGGAGCGCTGGATCGCCGAGTGGAGCCAGATCGTGATTCCGTGAACCGGCGCTGGGCCACGGCGGCCCTGGCAGCTGTGCCGGTGGTGTTCCTCGGCTACCTGTTCGTGTACCCGGTGGCCCGGATCCTGACGATCTCGGGATCCGGAGGACTCGGAGAAATCCTCTCCGACCCGAGGATTCGCTCGGCTGCCTGGTTCACTCTCTGGCAGGCCGCAGTCTCAACGGCAGCAACGATCCTGGTGGCGCTGCCCCTCACAGCAGTCGTCTCGCGATTTCGGTTCCCGGGACGAAGCATCGTGCGCGCCGCGGTAACGGTCCCGTTCGTCCTGCCGACCGTGGTCGTAGGAGTCGCATTCCTCGCTCTGGGCGTTGAAGGCGGTCCCGCGGCGATCATCGCCGCGCACGTCTTCTACAACCTCGCCATCGTGGTGCGCACGGTCGGGTCGGTTTGGTCTCGAATCGACCCCGGTCCGCTCGAATCGGCTCGAACCCTGGGTGCGTCGAGATTGAGGGCATTCCGGGAGGTGACGTTGCCTCTGCTGCGCCCATCTCTCACCGCTGCGGCTTCACTCGTCTTCCTGTTCTCCTTCACGTCCTTCGGGGTCGTATTGATCCTGGGAGGACTCCACTACCGGACCATCGAGGTTGAGATCTACCAACAGGCCGTGACGTTCCTCGACCTGCCCGCGGCCGGCGCGCTGGCACTTGCCCAACTCGTCGCAGTGGCACTCGTGCTGTTCCTTTACAGCCGGTCCCAGGAGCGGAGGGCCATCCGCTTCAAATTGGTCGCCGAGTCGGCCGCCCTGCGCCGACCCGTCGGCACCCGCCAATGGGCAATCGTCTGGAGCGTGGTAGCCGTGACATTGGGAGCACAACTACTCCCACTCGGAGTGTTGGTGACCCGATCGTTACGTGCCGGTGGCGCAGGATGGCGATACTTGACCGACCCCGGTGCCAGCGCCCTTCGCCCTATTGACGCCGTCACCAACACGCTTCTGTTCGCCGCTGTTGCTGGGAGCATCGCCCTCATAATCGGCATGCTCTCGGCCACAGTCGTTGCGCGGGGAACGGGTCGAATCTCCCGCTGGTTCGACATCACGCTCATGCTGCCACTGGGAACCTCGGCGGTGACGATCGGCTTCGGATTCCTCGTTGCCCTCGACCGCCCCATCGATCTGCGGGGAACGCTGATCCTGGTACCTCTGGCACATGCCCTGGTGGCCGTGCCTTTTGTGGTCCGGGCCACGCTGCCAACTCTGCGCACGATCCGGGCCGACCTCCGCGACGCTGCCGCCGTGCTTGGAGCCTCACCCGCACGGGTGTGGCGAGAGGTCGAACTTCCGATCGTCGCCCGAGCAGCCGCAGTGGGAGCAGGTTTCGCGGCCGCCATCTCGATAGGTGAGTTCGGAGCCACAGCCTTCATCGTCAGACCCGGAACCATCACGGTTCCGACATTGATCTTCCGGCTGCTGGGTAGGCCGGGAGCAGTGACGTACACCGCGGCCATGGCACTCGCCGTCGTCCTCATGGTGGTCACGGCCGGCGTCGTGCTCGCGGTCGACCACGTACGATCCGACGCTCTGGGAGACTTCTGATGCTCGAGGTTCAGTCGGTTAGCAAGGATTACGGTTCGACGAGGGCACTCACCGGAATCGACATCGTCGTTCCCGACGGTGAGATCCTCGCCCTGTTGGGCCCATCCGGATGCGGAAAGACCACGCTGCTGCGGATCATCGCCGGGCTGGAAACCGCCGACAGCGGTTCCGTGTTCTGGAATGACGAGGACCTCACGAAGGTCCCAACCCACCGGCGCAGGTTCGGCCTGATGTTCCAGAACTATGCCCTATTCCCCCACCGCAACATCGCCGGGAATGTCGGCTTTGGACTCCGCATGGCCGGAATGGACTCCAGGGAGATTCGCAACAGAATCTCCGAGGCTCTCTCCTGGGTGGACATGGCCGGCTTCGAGAATCGTGAGATCGAGGGGTTGTCTGGTGGCGAGCAACAGCGAGTCGCGCTGGCTCGAACCCTGGCTCCGGAACCCCGCCTCGTCATGCTCGACGAGCCAGTGGGTGCTCTCGACCGCCGCCTTCGAGAGAGGTTGGTCACCGACACGGCAGCCATACTGCGCTCCCGCGGCGCCACCGCCATCTACGTGACCCACGACCACGACGAGGCCGGTGCTGTCAGCGATCGCGTGGCGATCATGCGCTCGGGAACCGTGCTCCAGACCGGGGAACTGTCCGAGATTCGATCGCACCCGAGCGATGCGTG
>JBFJTO010000020.1:0-11254 GCA_041625295.1 Acidimicrobiia bacterium
GTGACGCTCCGGGCAGAGATACCCATGACCTCGACTATTCGCCGTATGGCCTCGCGAACACGGTCGTAGTTGGCCAAAGGTTCGCCCATGCCCATGAAGACCAGATTCGTCAGATGGTCGCCGGCACCTTTGACACCGCGGGTCCTCAGGTATGCCTGTGCCCAGGCAACCTGCGCAACGATCTCACCGGCCTCGAGATGGCGGTCAAAGCCGAATTGACCCGTCGCGCAGAAGGTGCAACCCAGGGCACAACCGGCCTGAGAGGACACACACAGGGTGGCCCGACCGGGATATCCCATCAGCACCGCCTCGATGGCCACTCCGTCGGGTGTCCGGAACAGCCACTTGACTGTGGCTCCCGAATCGCCGATTCGCTCGACCTCGCACTCGAATGGCCACATGCGGTCGCCCAGTCGGCGGCGCAGGTCTGCGGGAAGGTTGGTCATTTCCTCGGTGGTGAAAACTGGCTTTCGGTACAGCCACTCACGCAACTGGTCGGCGCGATAGGGGGGTTCTCCTTCGAGGAGAGCCCCCAGGTGGTCGGGGTCGGTCAGATATGGCAAGGACTCAGGCGTGGACGGTGGTCGCCTGCGCGCCCCAATCCTCGGCCTTCTCGATCGGTACGCCTGCTACCTCCGCAACCCTGCCGGGATCGGCCGCAGCCAGTGATGCGATCGTGGTGAAACCGGCGTCCTTCAGCCGCGCTGCGTAGACAGGACCGACGCCGCGAATCTCGGTGAGGTCATCGCCTTCCTTGGATGGTGACATGGGAACCACACGGAATTTGGGCGGTTCGGGTTCCTTGGGCGACGCGATCGCAAAGAAGCGATCTCGCATTGCCCAAGCGACGGTGGCGACGCCCGCGACGGTGGCGATTGCCTTGACGATCTTCTTCATGAGCCCAGAGTACCCCGGTACGATCCGTGGTCTGATGAAAGTCGACTACTACTTCCCACCCCAGCCTCCCGCCGCCGCGGCCGCAGCGGCCAATCGAGCGGCCTCCCTCGGCTATGACGGGTTCTTCAGCGCCGAGACCCAGCACGATCCCTTCCTTCCACTGGGCTTCGCATCCCAGGCTCGCCCCGATCTCGACCTTGGTACCGCGATCGCGGTTGCGTTTCCGCGCTCGCCCATGATCACGGCCCAGACTGCGTGGGACCTGGCCGAGATGTCGGCCGGGCGATTCATCCTCGGTCTTGGCACCCAGGTCAGAGCCCACATCACTCGCAGGTTCTCGGGCGAGTGGGACGCTCCGGCGGCACGGTTGCGCGAGTACGTGCTGGCTCTGAGGGCGATTTGGGACACCTTCCAAAACGGCAGCCGCCTTTCCTTTTCCGGAGACCACTACTCCTTCTCGCTGATGACGCCCTTCTTCAACCCTGGTCCGATCGCCAATCCCCAGATCCCCGTTGCCATAGCCGGGGTGGGTCCCCACCTGAGCAGGGTCGCGGGCGAGGTGTGCGACGGTTTTCATGTGCACCCGTTTCACACCGTCAGGTATCTCGATGAAGTGGTGATTCCCAACATCGCGGCCGGCGCGGCCAAGGCGGGGAGGCCGGTCGAAGACGTGGGATTGATATCAACGGTGTTCGTCGTCACTGGCCGCGACGAGGAAGAGATGGCGATGATGGCCACCGCCGCGAAACAGCAGATCTCGTTCTACGCGTCCACACCAAGCTACCGGCCGGTGCTCGATGCCCATGGTTGGGACTTCGGCGAACGTCTGAACCTGTTGAGCCGCAGGGGAGAGTGGACGGCGATGGCCGATGTCATCAGCGACGAAGTTCTCGCTGAGGTGGCGGTGATTGCCCCTCCCGAGCGTCTGGGTCAGGCGATCAGAGACCGATACCGGGGGCGCCTCCACAGGGTTGGTTTCTACGCGCTAGCGGGATCCCTCGATCTTCCAGACGACGAGTGGGCGCAGATCATCGCGTCTACGCGGGGTTAGGCGATCCACACCGAGGTCGTCGAGACTCTCGGGTCGGGATGGGTTGAGACTTCGCCTTCCTCTGTCACCGCGATCATGGAAACCGGTCCCCAGCCGGGTTCGTACGGGTCCCCGACTTCGACGTCGTGTCCCCGGGCGCGCAGGTCGGCTACCAGTGCGTCTTGGGCACGGCTCTCGATCAGAACCGACAAGTCAGAACGGATGCCCGGCGGATCGATCGACCAGCGCACGGCCTCCTGGGCCTGGCGCACATCCGAGCCGCCCCCAAAGACCATGGCGGCCACCTGAGCCATGATCTGGGGTTGTCGGTGTCCGCCTCTTGTTCCCAACACTGCATCGAGCCGGCCGTGACGGGTCCATAGGCTGGGGGCGAGAGTGTGCAGTGGTCGCTTTCCAGGAGCGAGCTCGTTTGGGTGTCCCGGGGTGAGGTTGAATCCCGCACCGCGGTTGTGGAGAAAGAAACCGGCTGCCCCGATGTTCGAGCCAATGCCCCAGAAGTTGGACTCGATGAACGACACCCCCATGCCGTCACCATCCACGGCGCACAGATAGGCGGTTCCCCCCGGCGCCGGGCCCGGGGCCGGGGGTTCGCCGGCGTGATTGGCATCGATGCCCGCAGCAAGGTCTCGGAGATGGTGAAGATCGGTCATCTCGGCGAATCCCGATGGAAGGAATGCCGGGTCGGCCAGGACGTCGTCGCGACTCGCCGACGCTGTTCGGTAAGACTCGATGAGAAGGTGTGTCCAGGCGGGATCGTCGGGATCGGGATCGAGGGCCTCGAATATCGCCAGCGTGGCCAGCGTGAGATATCCCTGTGAGTTGGGAGGAACGACCCACCCGGTTCTTCCCAACAGGTCCATCCGAATCGGATCCACCCATTCGGGCCGAAATCCGACCAGATCGGATCCAGAGAGGTTTCCTCGGGTAGCCGTGACGATCGCCCGTCCCGGGTCGCCACCGTAGAAAGCATCGGCTCCGCCGGCGGCAATGGATCGCAGGGTTAGCGCCAAACCGGGGCGCATCAGGGTTTCGCCCGAAGTGGGTGGCCGCTGTTCCGGATACAGACCTCGGGCCGCCTCCTGGCGGCTCAGCGCCTCGCAACGGGCGTTGAATGCGGCTGCCAGCTCCGGAGAGGCGTCGAAGCCTTTCTCGGCCAGTTCGATGGCGGGTGTAAGCAGTTCGGCAAGCGGCATGCTGCCATGGCGGCGGTTCAAAGACTCCCATCCACCCACACACCCGGGCACGGTGACGGTCTGGACTCCCATCTCGGGCATGCGGACGTGTCCGGCCCGGCGAAGGCTGTCGGCGCTGGCTCCCGACCCGGCCGGCCCCGAGGCGTTGATCGCCTCCGGGGAATCCATCCCCGGTTTCCACACCAGGGCAAACATGTCCCCACCCACGCCGCAGGTCTCGGGAGCAACCACGCCGAGCACGGCATTGGCGGCGATCATCGCGTCGGCGGCGTTCCCGCCGCCGGTGATCACGCCCGAGGCGGCAGCGGTGGCCAGGAAATGAGGCGTCGAGACCGCAGCGCCGATTCCGGCCATCAGTCCCCGGAGCGGCGCAGACCCGGTACCAGCCTGTTGAGGGCGTCGAGAACGGCCCTGGCCATGGCCTGTGATGCATCCGCAAAGACGAGCGCGGATCCAACGAGATGGCGCTCCTTGCCTTCCGAGACGATGAGTATGCGGGCCACTGCGACGGACTCCGATCCCACCATGGGCGTTCCCACGGCGGCGACGGCGAAAGATGCTTCCTTCATGAGACCTTGCTCCAATGCCGCCAGCGTGGCATCGGCCACGAGTCGCAGACGCGTCGTGGAGGAGGCCGGACCCGTCGCCGAGCCGAGCAGTTCCCCGGCATGCCAGATCAGCCGTACCGTGATGGTCATTCTCGATCCGTCGATGTGCTCGGTGATGTCATCGACAACCGGGCGGTCGCCACCGCTCAGGGCGCCTTCGGCGATCTGGACGACCGAAACGATGCGGCGGTCGAGTTGCATCCCGAAACCCGCCAGAGCCACCGATTGCACGTCGCGCACGATCTGCTTGGCGGGTTTACCCGGGTGCGCGAGCACGTGGACCTCGATGGGTCCGTGGCCGTTCATGACCACCCGGGCCGCCTCTACACCGGGTATCCGCTGCAGGGTTCTCTCGAATGCGTGCTGATCCACGCCTTGAGGCTAGTGGCGCATTTCGCGAGATTGTTTGATCCTGGACCGCGGGGTGGATAGATTGGTGGATTCGGCGGGCCCGGCGCAGGGCTCGCAGGCACCGGCTTTCGCCGGAGGAGGCGTGCGGAGTTCGAAGGGGGCCTCACTTGACATGTGAGGTTTCCCGGCCGATGGCCGGGAAGACGGGGAGAGCTCGGCCGGCGTAAGCCGTTCATCACCTAAACCAAGCGGAGCGGATTCATGCCGCCGCGCCCTGGAGCGCCGGCGAGCCTCTGACCCACGAGGTGATAAGGATGAGAGCCAGAATGGTTCGGATCCTGGCAGGTATTGGAAGCCTCGCGGCAGTAGTCGTGACGGCATCGGCTAACACGAAGATCGGTTAAGCGCCGGGCCGGGCCCCCCGATAACAACCTCAGGACAAATGTCAAAGAAACGCTTCTACCTCGGGCTGGTCTTCTCGCTCGCCGGCGCCTCGCTGCTGGCGGTGGCCGCGGTCGCGTCCTCGGTCCCCAACTGGGCGGTGTGGGTGGTGTTCTCGATCGCCTTTGCCGGTCTGGAGCTCAACTCGGTCGAGGTCAACGACCGCATGTGGATGAGTTCGAGCGCCATGGTGCTGTTCACGGCCGGGGTGGTCTTCGCCATCGACGGTGCGGCGCTTCTGGCGATGGTGCTGATGGCGGCCACCGGCCCGTTCGTGCCCGCCGACTTCCGGAAGCGCCGGGTATTCCAGCCTGTGGCCAACTTCGGCCAGTTGGTGGTCTCTGCCTTTGCGGCCGGAGTGGTTCTCGAATTGATGCTCTCGAACTGGGATTCGGCATCGCTGGCCGCACCGGGAGGCTTCTTCCGTGTGGCCGCGGCCGGGTCGGTGGGAGCTTTCGTCTACACCGTGGTCAACATCGGTCTGGTTCGGGTGGCGGTGCGCTTCGTATACGGCAACCGCAATCTGGTTCCGTGGTCGAGTATGGGCCTCCTGTTCGGTTCCCAGCTACTGATGGGCCTGGTCGGCGGGTTGCTGGGCGGAGTGCTCTACCTCACCGACAACGCCGTGCTTCCGCTGGTGCTCGGGGTATTCGTGATCGGGCACATGACCTTCTACTCGTACTCCAAGCTGCGCGAGGCCCACGAGTCCACCCTCAGAGGCGTTGTCAAGACGCTCGAAGCGCGTGACTTGTACACCCGCGGTCACACCGAGCGGGTGGCCATGTTCTGCCAGTTGATCGGCGAGAGGCTCGGCTTCTCGGGGACACAGCTGGAGAGGATGCGCTGGGCGGCTCTGATCCACGACGTGGGAAAGCTGGCCGTCCCGGGCGAGATCATGCACAAGGACGGCCGTCTTTCGGACGACGAGTACCGCCTGTTCCGCCAGAAGAGCCACAGCGTCGACGACCTGCTCTCCGAGGTCGACTTTCTCAACCCGATGGTGGAGATCGCCTCGGGCTCGCATTCACGGCTGCCCGAAGAAGACTTCGGACAGAGAGGCCACAGCCACACCGCGGCACCCAACCTGGAGCAGATGGTTCTGGCGGTTGCCGATGCTTTCGAGGCCCTGACCAGTTCCCGCAGCTTCCGGATGGCCTTCAGCCAGAGCGCTGCCCTGGCCATGCTTCGCAAGGACGAGATGGCCTTGATCAACGATGACATCATCGATGCGCTCGAGGCGGCTGTGACCGAGCGGGGCGAGCGCTACGGCGCTCCCGACCTCACCCGCGAAGAACTTCAAGATGCAGAGGCGGTGACTCGTGGTTAGGAGGCTGTCGATTCGTGCCGCCCGTCTCATGGTGCTTCTGGCCTGGGCATCGTTCCCCTTGATATCCGGGTACGGCGCCTATGTGCTCGGGTCTGCCAGTGGTTCGGCTACCGGGTGGATCTTGATGGCCGGGATCTTGATAGGTGCGGCCGGACTCATGAGGTTGCCAATCGGTTACGAACTGAGCGCCGGGTATGCGGTCGTCGCCGCCCTGCCGTTGGTCGCGGACGGTAGCGGCCACATATTCGACATTCCGGGCCAGTTCGCTGCCGTGTTTGTGGGGCTCACAGTCCTGTGGATCGTGCGCAGCACCCGTGGTGATCGGCAGGCGGCCGTTTTCGGCTCATCGGTCCGCCGCGCCGCCGGCTTCTCCACCTTTGTCCTGATTTCGGGAGCGCTGGGCCGGGCTGCGTTCCCCAGCGCCATGTCGGGGTGGCAGGAAGTGTTCGTGTTTCTGGGTTCCGCCGCCCTCACCTTCGGCGTGGAGTTGGGGCTGTCCAGGGCGTCGTGGAGAATGTCTTCATCAACGGTCGGCCAATCGGTGCCGATCGACGGATCCGACCTGGCCGAGTTCGTGACTCTCACCGCTGCCGGAACGCTGTTCGGGCTCACCTTCGATGTTGTGGGGTGGTGGGCCCTGGCGGTCTCGCTGCTTCCTTACGCTTTCGCCCACGGGGCTTTCCGTCGTTTCAGAGCGGCCAAGGTGACCTATGCGCAGATGATTCGCGCCTTGGGAAGGCTTCCAGAGGCAGCCGGGCACTCCCCTGTGGGTCATGCCGAACGATGCGGTGACCTGGCTCGCGAGGTGGGAATCGGCTTCGGGTTGAGCTTTCGGGACCTCGAACGCCTCGAGTATGCGGCGCTGCTCCACGACATCGGCAGGATCTCTCTCACCGAACCGGCAGTGGTTCGACGCGGCTACACGGACGCCGAGATTGGCGCCTGGGGCGCGGAGATCATCTCGGAAGCTCGCTATCTAAAGCCCGTCGCCGAGATCGTGTCCCGTCATCACGAGCCGTTCCGGAACCCTGGAGAGGCCCGGGACGAGGCCCTGCCGCTGGCGTGCCGAATCGTACGGACCGTGAGCGCTTTCGACGATGCTCTGGCCGATACGGGTTCGTCTCTGGAGGCGATGGAGCATCTTCATCGCGGCTCCGCCTACGAGTTCGATCCCGCGGTCACGGCTGCCTTGCGAGCGGTGATCGAAAGGCGGGGATCAGCGCGGACTCGCTGAACCGCCCCGGACTCGCACGCCTCGCTTGAACCATCGCACCGGGCGCCTCAGTTCGGATTCGAGGAACTGACCCAATCCGACGGCGAGGAAGACATCGCCAAGAGAGATCACCTGGCCGCGTCCGAAGAACGGGATCGGGATCACATCGGCCAAGAACGGCAGCCGTGCACCGGGTCCCAGCGGGATGTGTTTGATGCTCTCTGCGAGCATCGCCCCGGATCGAAAGCCTGCAGCCACCTCCACCGCTTCACCGAGGACGGGCATGCCACCGTTCATCACGATCACGGAGAAGTTCATCAGCACGCCCAGTCCGGCCAGCCACATCCCGGTTCGCTCGCGATTGGCGATGACGAGAGTGAGAAGGGGGAGGTAAGAGGAGAGGACCAGGGCGACACCGGCGGTCTTGGCCCAATCGGCGTCGGGAAGATATTCGGCTCCGGCCTGCATCGCGAACGCCAGGGGCAGTAGCCACCACAACTTGAGCCGGATGTCGGCGAGATTGCTGATCCGTCCCCCCCGGAGCATCGCGATGGCAAGTGCGAAGAAGAGAACGAGCGCAAGCCATAGCATGGCGTCAAAGTATCACAGGCCCGAGGGTCGCGAACGAGGAGAAGGCGATGGTCCGTTACGAGGTTGCCGGGGCGCGGGCGACGCTCACGATCGACGAACCCGAGCGTCGCAATCCGATGTCGGTCGAGACCATGCGCTCTCTAGGCGAGGGTGCCCGGCGCGCCATGTCGGATGACCAGGTTCGAGTTCTGGTGATCACCGGGGAGGGAGACAAAGCGTTTTCCGCGGGCGGCGACCTTGCGTCCGGATTCGTCGATGACCCGGTCGGGCTCCATCGCAGCCGTGGGTTGTTGGGCGATCTCTTCAAGACCCTGCGCAGAGGCGGCAAGCCGACCATCGCCCGGATCAATGGACACGCTTTGGCGGGCGGTTTCGGGCTGGCAGTGGCTTGCGACATCCCGGTCTGCGTGGATGACGCCAAATTGGGAACCCCCGAGATCAACGTGGGATTGTGGCCGATGATGATTTCGGCGGTTCTGGTCTCGGTCATGCCCCAGAAGGCTGCTCTGGAGTTGATGATGACGGGTCGGTTGATGACTCCTGCAGAAGCCCTCTCACTCGGTGCCGTTTCCCGGGTGGTGAGTCGTCCCGATCTCGACCCCACGGTCGACGAGATCGTCGCTTCGCTCGCGGAGAAGAGTCCCGCGGTTCTGGCCATGGGGAAGCGTGCCTTCTACTCGGTGAGTGATCCCGGATTCGACCTCGCTCTCGACCGACTCGGGGCCGGGCTGACCTCGGTCGCCATGACCGACGACTCCCGGGAGGGGGTCATGGCGTTCGTCGAGAAGCGGCAGCCACGCTGGTCGGGACGGTGACCACGTTGCGCAACCGAAGTCTGGAGATAGCCTGATGAGGATGCGTAGGGCTGTCAGAGTTACGGGTTGGACGATGATCTGGTCGGGGCTGTTCGTGCTCGGCTTTGCCGGATACCAGCTGTTCGTGACCGATTTGATCAATGCGCGCTCGCAAGCCCAGGCCCAGGTCCAGCTTGTCGAGGCTCTCGCCCAGCGTCGCCAGGAACTCCCTGTGCCGACAACTCTGGTCGTTGCTACCACCGTTGCCGATGCACCCAAACCCGATCCGATCGTTCACCATCCCGAGGAAGCACCGGCGGAGGGGCTTCCGATGGGGACGTTCCGAATCCCCAAGATCGATGTCGACGAAGTGCTGATTTCCGGGGTCACCACCGCGTCTCTGAAGCTCGGGCCCGGCTTCATGCCGTGGACTTCCGTTCCCGGCCAGCCAGGCAACGCCGTCATCAGCGGTCACCGCACCACGTACGGAAGACCCTTCTTCCGGCTGGATGAGTTGGTTCCCGGCGACACCATCGAGATCGAGACTGCGATCGGGCTCCACATCTACACCGTTCGCGAGACGAGGATCGTGGCACCTACCGATGTTTGGGTGACCAACGAGCGCCGGGGAGCCTGGCTCACCCTCACCACGTGCAATCCCCGATACTCGGCGCGGGAGCGCCTGGTGGTGTTTGCCGAGCTCACCTCGGGTCCGAACCTCGAATACGCCCGGTACCTAGAAGAAAACGAGCTGCAAGATCTCTCCTGACGTAGTCGACCGGTCTGGATAGGGTGAGCGACTCATGAGATTGCCAAGGCGAAACCGGAACACCGCCACAGACGTCGAGCGGATTCCTCCAGGTCAATATGAGACCAAGCGCTTCCCGGTCCTTCATGCCGGGGTCACACCGTCGATCGACCTCTCTACCTGGACCTTCTCGGTCGAGGGTCTGGTTTCATCACCGCGAACCTGGGGCTATGACGAGTTCCGGGCACAGCCCGCCGAAACGAGAACCTTCGACATCCACTGTGTCACCAAGTGGTCCAAGCTGGACACCACCTGGTCGGGCGTCGGGGTGGAACGGATTCTCGAGGCGGTGAAGCCCCTTCCCGAGGCCACCCATGCAATCGTCATGGCCGAGCACGGATTCACGGCCAACCTTCCCATCGCCGATCTCGCCCGGCCCGAAAATCTGTTTGCGTACGGGTTCGATGGCGCGGAACTCGAACTGGAGCATGGCTGGCCCTTGCGGCTGGTCGTACCTCACCTCTATTTCTGGAAGTCGGTGAAGTGGGTGCGGGGTCTTCGGTTCATCGACCACGACGAGCCGGGATTCTGGGAGCGCAACGGGTACCACATGTATGGCGACCCGTGGCGCCAGCAGCGCTACTGGGGCGACTGAAGCTCAGGCCATCTGCCTCAGAACGTAGTGGAGAATCCCACCGTTTCTCAGGTACTCGACTTCGATCGGCGTGTCCACCCTGGCTGTGGCGCCGAAAACCACGGCGGAGCCGTCGGTCCGGCGGGCGGCGACCTCGAGCACCTGGCCGGGTTTGAGATCGTCAGCGACGGAGATGTCGAACGATTCGGTCCCGTCGAGGCCGAGTGACGCTGCGGTGGCATTGTTGGCGTATTCGAGCGGTAGCACTCCCATCATCACCAGGTTGGACCGGTGGATGCGCTCGAAACTCTCGGCAATGACGGCCCTGACCCCGAGTAGGAAGGTTCCCTTGGCGGCCCAGTCCCGCGATGAACCCATGCCGTAGTCCCTTCCGGCAAGCACCACGAGGGGCACGCTCTCCTCCCGGTAGTGGAGCGAGGCGTCATAGATGCTCTTGACCTGGCCATCGAGAAGATCGGTAGTGAGCCCGCCCTCGGTGCCCGGTGCCATCTGGTTGCGAACCCGGATGTTTGCGAAAGTACCCCGGGTCATTACCCGGTCGTTTCCGCGTCTCGATCCATACGAGTTGAACATCGCCGGTTGCACTCCCCTGGAGATCAGGTAGCTGCCGGCCGGGGAGTCCGGCTTGATCGAGCCGGCCGGTGAGATGTGATCGGTGGTCACCGAGTCTCCAAACTTGGCGAGGACTCTCGCTGCCGCAATCGGAGCTATCGGTGCGGGTACCGGCGCGAGGCCGATGAAGAAGGGAGGCTCCTGGACGTAGGTGGACTCCTCAGACCACTCGTAGAGAGAGCCATCGGAGGTCTCCACGTTTCTCCACTCGTCGGATCCCGAAAACACGTCGGCGTACTTGTCCCGGAACTGAGCGCGAGTGACGTGATCGGCCACGATGGCGTCGATTTCCTCTTGGCTTGGCCACAGATCGGCCAGGAACACGTCTTTTCCATCCCGATCGACTCCGAGTGGCTCGGTGGCGGGGTCCCAATCAACGGTGCCTGCCAGTGCATAGGCGACCACGAGTGGCGGAGAGGCGAGATAGTTGGCCCTGACGTCGGGTGAGATTCTGCCTTCGAAGTTGCGGTTGCCCGAGAGCACCGCGCTGGCAACGACACCGGCTCTGTTGATGCCCTCGGATATCGGAGCCGGGAGCGGGCCTGAGTTGCCGATACAGGTCGTGCATCCGTAGCCGACCAGGTAGAACCCCGCCGCCTCGAGATCGGTGAGCAGGCCTGCCGACGACAAATACTCCGTGACCACCTGGGAGCCCGGAGCCAGCGAAGTCTTCACCCACGGCTTGCGCGTTATACCCCGCTGTGCGGCCTTGCGTGCCACCAGTCCGGCTCCGACCATCACATCGGGATTCGAGGTGTTGGTGCACGAGGTGA
>JBFJTO010000021.1:0-11133 GCA_041625295.1 Acidimicrobiia bacterium
CCGGTGTCGCCGTGATGAACACGATGTCCGCGCCCGACGCCGCGATGGCGTCCGCAGCGGCGGCCAGCGACGGATCATCCGTCAGTTGACCGGTGCCGTCATAGACGACTTCGAGCCCCAAAGCCTTGGCTGCCAGTGCAGCTCCGGCCGCGGAGTCGAGACCGTAGTCACCGGGAAGCGACGCGATCGCCAGCTTGGGAGCTGCAACTCCCGCAGCCACGGCTTCAGCCTTGACGTACTCGAGGAGGTTCATTGCCTCGATGCAGTAGGGAGCGCCGTGGGCCATCAAGTTGGAGTTAATGGCCGGATCCGACCAACCCGAGTACCAGGTGAGCGGGATCGCCAGGATTCCATCTGCCTGAAGGTCAGGGTTGATGGCCATCGTGTGCGGTGATCCGGTCGAGTGACCAAAGGCCACAACCTGGTCCTTCAACTCGTTGTAGAACTGGACGTGGTTGTCGATCACGTAGACCGTGTCTCGAACCACGAGTTCGACCTGGAGACCTTCGATGCCGCCTCGGGCATTCACATCCGCCCAGTAGACATTGATCCCGGCAACGATCGCACTGACGAGCGGGCCAAAGGGACCGGTCAGGTCGGACAGCAGGCCGATCTTGATCACCCCGGCATCGAGATCAACGCCGATATCGGTCTTGATCTCCATTGGAGCCGCTGTCGTGGTCGTCGCGGGTGCAACTGTTGTGCCCGGTGCCGCCGTCGTCGCAGGCGCCGGTGCCGTGGTGGTCGTCTCAGCCGTACCACCGCCGCAAGCAGCAACCACGAGACCGAAGACGGCTGTTAACAACAGCCATGCGTACCTTCGTCTCATCTTGTCTTCCCTTCCTCTACCCATTTCGTGCCCGACGGATATTCACCGCCGCTTTGGGTGTCTGGCATCGGCCCGACACCCAAACCTTCTCCCTCCAACCCCGGAGTTTCGCTCCGGGACCCCTTCCTCCACTTCGGGGGGCAAACCCCCTCCCCCTCTGTGGCGGAGAAATCAATATGTGAACGGCCATCCTTTCCAGTAGTTCCTTATCCGCAGCCAAATCCCGTACAGCCCCAGCGGTTCGAAGATCAAGAATCCCACTATCAGCAATCCGAAGATCACCTGATTCAATTGCAGCACACTCAGGCCCGGCCCAACGCCTGGAAGGGCGTTGATGATCCCGGAATCCGTGCCGCTCGTGGCGACGATCGGATCGGCAATCGCGGCCACGATCCCGTGGCCGCTTTCCACAGTTGCTTTGAGCCACTCGGTGAAGGTTTGCACAATCCTGGGGAACACGACAACGAAAGTGGCACCCATGAGCGTTCCCGACACCGTGCCCGCGCCACCGATGAGGATGATGGCGATGAACTGAACCGACAGCAGCAAATCCCAACGTTCCGGGATGGTCCTGCCCACGAATGAGGCGAGCAAAGCTCCCGCCACTCCTGCAAAGAACGACGAGATGGTGAAAGCGAGGAGCTTGTATCGAAACTCGTTGACACCCATGATCTCGGCGGCGACATCGCGATCTCGGATGGCCTGGAACGCCCGGCCCACCTTGGTTCGCTGGACGTTCTTGGCGTACACGATGAATAGCAGGCAGAGCACAAACAGCAACAGGTAGGTCTTGGCCTCGGAGCTGAGGTCGACGCCAAACCAGGATCCGTCGTGTGCGAAGTCCACGAGGGGTACCTCTTCCTTCCACAACCGGAACTCGAACTTCGGAAAGTTCCGGCCCGCCTGGGAACCACCGGTCACGGAATCCCAGTTGAGGAACCAATACTCGCCGATGAACACCAGACCGAGCGTCACGATCGCGAGGTACAAGCCTCTGACCCGCACGGCGGTCGGTCCAACGAGCAGTCCGATCGCGGCCGGCACCAGACCGGCGGCAGGGAGCCAGATCCAGATGGGAAGACCCAACCCCTTCAAGGGGCCTGGCTGGGACCCCAGCCAGGTCGCTGTATATGCACCGAGCCCCATGAAGAAGGCATGACCGAGAGATACCTGTCCGGCCAAACCGGTGAGAATGTTCAGGCCCAGCGCCCCAATTGCAAAGATGAACACCGTCGACAGGATCTTCAGCCAATCGTTCTTTCCGAGAAAGCTCACAAAGGGAAGATCGAAGTGATCGGGACCTAATAGAGGCACCGCCAGCATGAACAGTCCGAACACCACGGCAGAGATCCGCTTGGTCGTCGTGTTGAGCAGGGATTGATCCGCCTCGTACGACGTGTAGAGAAGGGGACGGCCTCTCATACCCGCCTGATCTCCTCGGTTCCGAACAGGCCATAAGGCCTTATCAACAGAACCACCAGCATGACCAGGTATGGGACCACGCCCCCGAACCCGGTACCGAGGACGTCGAATTGCAGATACGTGGTGGTGGCGGCCTCAGCCATGCCGATGATGAAGCCGCCAAGCACTGCGCCTCCCACCGAGTCGAGGCCCCCGAGGATGATGGCCGGAAACGCCCTGAAGGCGAAGAAAGCCGTGAAAGTGTCCACCCCCGCCGATCGTCGCGGAAACACCGAGATGAAGATCCCTGCCACCGCGGCCAAAAAGGCTCCGATTCCCCATGACAAACTGAAGATCTTGCCCACGCTGATGCCCTGAGCCCGGGCTGCCTCCTGGTCGAAGGCGGTTGCCCTCATGGCAATGCCCGTCCGGGAACGGAAGAACAACCCCACCGCCACCACCAACACCAACACGGTGATGATCTGAACGATCTCGGTGTGGGCGATTCTCACCCATCCCAGGTCGAGCACCTTGATTCCCCAAGGGTCACCTAGAGGCCGGGAATTGGTCCCGATCCAGTCGTTGGTCACGTTACGGACCGCGATGTCGAGTCCCAGGGTCACGATCGCGACAGCAAAAAGCGCTTCGCCGACCATCGGCCGGAGGAACACTCTCTCGAGCAACATGCCCACCGCGGCGGCGACGAGCAGAGCAACAACGACGGATGCCGACCACTGCGCCCAACCAGGCGCCCATGGCATGAACCGACCAGGGAAGTTGAGGATCGTTGCAAACGAAGCGACGAAGAACGCCCCGAGCGCCGCCAGGGCGCCGTGGGCAAAGTTGAGGACTTGGGTAGCTTTGAAGATGATCACGAAACCCATCGCCAGAAGCGCGTATATGGCTCCGAGCGAGAGACCGTCGGCAACCATGTTGGCCAGCTTGTTTGTCTCGCCAATCTGAGCGAAAACAAGCACGAGGCCGTTCATGCGCGTCCGTAGATGTCGACGATGAGATCCTCGAACATCTTCTCCATGGAAGATCGCTTGAGTTTCTGCGTTGCCGTCAACTCACCATCCTCGTGGTCGAGTTCTTTTGGCAGCAGCCTGAATTCCCGAATGTGCTCCACTCGCGCAAACCGCTCGTTGGTCTTGTTGATGATCCCCTGCATCAGTTCGATGACCTCGGGCTTTTCGGAAAGGTCTCTGTATGTCGTGTAGGGGATGCTCTTGCGAGTTGCCCAGTCGCCAACCGTGTCGAACTCGATCCCTATCAGAGCGCACAGGAACCTGCGCTGATCCCCGATCACCATCGCCTCTCTCACATAGGGCGAGGTCTTGATCACGTTCTCGATCTCCGAAGGTGAAATATTCTTCCCGCCGGCCGTGATGATGATGTCCTTGATACGGTCGACGATCTTGACGTGGGTGCCATCGACCCACTCACCGACGTCGCCGGTCCGCAACCAGCCGTCTGCGGTCATCGCATCGGCGGTCTTGTCAGGTTTGTTCCAGTAGCCGACGAAAACTCCAGGATGTTTGCTCTGGATTTCGCCCGTCTCGGGCTCCAGGCGCAGGCCGGTTCCCGGATAGGGCTCACCAACCGTCCCGATTTTCATCCGTCCCGCGAAGTTCACTGTGGCGATCGCAGAGTTCTCGGTCATCCCGTAGAGCTCGTAGAAGTTGAGGCCCAGGCCGTGGAAGAACTCCACCAGTTCGGGGGCGATAGGGGCGGCTCCGGTGCCCGCCCACCGACACCTCCTCAAGCCGATCCGCTCGCGCAGCGCCCGGAACACCAACGGGTAGCCGATCGCATAGACGATGCGACTCCAGACTGTGTGAGAGCCGCCGTTCTTGACCCGTTGCCGCCCGACGAATCTGGCGAGCCGGAGGCCGATACCGAACCAGAGCCGCTTTACCGGCGTGGCGTCGGCGCTCTTGATCAGAACGACGGCGTGGATCTTCTCCCAGATCCTCGGGACCCCGAAGAACAGCGTGGGCTGGACTTCCCGGAGATTCTCTTGCACGGTCTCGATCGACTCGGCGAAATTGAGGACCGCCCCTTGTGAGGCCATCGTCCAGGTCGAGAAGATCCTCTCGGCGACGTGGCACAAAGGCAGGTATGTGAGGATCTGGTCTTTTGGAGAGGCCTTCTTGTTTCCGGGGAGCCGCCCATCCACGTTGATCACCTGGTCGGCGCAGTATTTGAAGTTGGTGTTCTTGAGCATTGCGCCTTTGGGCGGACCGGTGGTCCCCGACGTGTAGACGAGGGTCATGATGTCGTCGTCCCGGGCCTCGGACATGCGCAAGTCCACGGCTGAGGGGTGCGTCTCTCGATACGCCCTTCCCATCTCCAAGAAGTCGTCCCAGAAAATGAAGCGGTCGTCTTCGCGCACAGATCTGAATCCCCGCGGCTCGACATGGATGATCTTCTCGAGATGAGGTAGATCGTCGATCACCTCAAGCACCTTGTCGGCTTGCTCCTGATCCTCGGCGAGATGTACACGTGAGCCCGAGTCGGAGAGCAGGTACTTCACCTCGGCCGTCGGATTTGTCGGGTACAAACCCACGGTCACGCCCCGCACCGCCACCGTGGCGAGGTCGAGAATCACCCATTCGGGCCGGTCCTCGGAGTGGATCGACACCCGATCCCCGGGCTCAACTCCAAGCGCGAGCAGACCATTTGCCGCAAGCTCGACCCGATCCCACAACTTGCCCCAGGAGATCTCCTGCCAGATCCCGAAGTCCTTTTCGCGCATGGCGACCGCGTTCGGGGTGCGGCGTGCCCAATCTCTGACAGAGGTTGCCACCGTCGCGGCTCCGACCTTCTGATCGGGTGCTTCTAGGTGATCGACAACTGTGGTCAAAACCGGCTCTCCTCATGCCCTCCGGGCCTGGCGAGCATAGAGTACAGGGGCGGGTCGGGTTGGCCGAAAGTCCCGAAAAATCCAGAACCTGGGACTATGCGCCTTCGACCCAGACCGAGCCGCCCGGCCAATTCTCCCGTTTCCAGATCGGTGCAGACTCCTTGAGGCTGTCGATGACGAACCTGGCGGCGCTGAAGGCATCGTTGCGGTGTGCGGATGACACCGCCACCGCCACCGAAGCCTCCCCGATTTCGACCCGACCCACGCGATGCTCGACCACGGCAGAGAGAACCGACCACTGTTCGAAAGCCGCATCGAGCACCTCGCCGAGCTTGGCTTCGACGAACTCGTGATATATCTCGTAATCGAGATGGGTCACCCCTTCTTTGCCGGGGCTGTGGTCTCGTGCCGTACCGAGGAACAGGACGGTGGCGCCCGAATCCGGTCTGGCGACTTCGGCGACCAGGGCAGAAGGGTCTAGGGCATCGGGTTTGATGGCCACCCGCCGATAAAGACCGCGATCTCCCATATCATTGAGTGTAAGCAGCGCCCCGACACGAAACGGTGGGCACATGAGCGACGACATCTTTTCGCGACTGTTCGAACTGTTCAACCAACCCGGTCCGGTCAACCTCAAGTTGGCCGCCGAATTGGCGCGCCACCTCGCAGGGGAACGCGAAGCCGTCGACCCATGGCAGGCGGAGGAGTTCCGGGAACTGACTCGCCTGGCCGAGTTTCGGCTCGAGCAGAGCGCCCCGTTTGCGATCCACGCCGCGCCCGATGTGCTCCCGGTCGACGCCCGCGAGTGGGCGGAACGGAATCTGGAGGGGTTCAGTTACCTGGCGGAGCCCTTCAGCGGGATGGTCGACATGGGCGGGACCATTCCCGGCATGGAAGGCCTTGCTGCGCTTGGCCCCGCAGTGGTGGGCATGCAGGTCGGCACCCTGGTCGGCTCTCTGGCCAGGTGGGCGATGGCAGGATTCGACGCCGGCGTCCCCAACCGCGGTGGAGGACCTATCACCTTCATAGTGCCGGCCATCGACCGTTTCACGAGAGATCATGGCCTCGACGGACGCGAGGTGAGGCTGTGGGCAGCCCTGAACGAGACCGCCCACCGCGCTCTGTTCGACATCCCCTGGCCGGGTGAGCATCTCGGCGAACTGCTTTCGATACACGCCGGCGCCGTGAAAGTGGCGCCAGACCAGTTGATGGAGATGTTCCAGGGGTTCGACCCATCCTCGCCCGAGTCGGGCATGGACCCCGAACGAATCGCGGGCCTGTTCGAGACTCCCGAGAGCCTGGAGACCCAGCGGGAGTTACAGGCTTTTCTCGGCCTCACCGCCGGGTACACCCGCCACCTGGTCGAGGCCGCGGCGGGGTCGCTGCTCCCCGGCCTCGGCGACATCTATCGGCTGAGGGACTCGGAGCGCAATCTGGGCGACCAGGCCGCAGGCAATGCCCTGGCCGCGACGTTCGTGGAGTCGGCGGAGATCGAAAAGGGACTCGCCTTCTGCCTGGACGTCGAGCGCCGATACGGCGCCGATGAGTTGACCGGCATCTGGACACGGCAGGGTCGATTCCCGACCGCAGACGAGGTAGGTGACCCTGTGGCATGGGCCGCTCGAGTGCTTCTCACCGACCTCGACCTCGAAGGTTGAGTTCGGATCTCCGTTAGCCTCCGATCGTCAACCCAGAGAGGATCCGTGACCGCAGAAATCGGCTCGCCCGCACCGCAGTTCACCCTGCGCGATCAAGACCGCAATGAGGTGTCGCTCGCCGACTTTCGCGGCCGCAAGACCCTGGTCGTGTTCATTCCCTTCCCGTTCAGCCGCATCTGCCAGTCCGAACTCTGCGCCGTGCGTGACAACCTTCATTCGCTCAACTCAGCCGACGCCAACGTGGTCGTGATCGCCTGTGACACCATCTTCGTTCACAAGAAGTGGGCCGAGATCGAAGGCTTCGAGTTCCCGATCCTCTCGGACTTCTGGCCACATGGCGCCACTGCTAGTGCCTACGGGGTGTTCAACGAGGATCTCGGCGTGGCGAAGCGATCGACCTTCGTGCTCGACGAAGACGGGGTAGTTCGATCCGTTGTCGCTACCGATTCCCTCGGCCAGGCAAGGGAGTTCACCGACTATCCGCAGGCGCTGGCTTCGATCTGAGATCGTCTCAATCAGTCTCTCCCCCCAGTCTCTCCCCCCAGGAGCGAAGCGACATTGGGGTGAGTACGGCGAAGCCGGGAGAAAGTTTGTCCCCCACGAAGTGGAGGAAGGGACCCGCTTGCGGGTAGGGGGGTCTTGCCCCCTCCGGCCCTTCGGGCCACCTCGCCTCCTACCTCCCGCCGGGGAGGGGGTTTACGCCTCGGGGCCGGTGTCTTCGGGCTTGTCTGCGCTTCCCTCTTCGATCCCCTTGCGGAACTCTTTTGCAGAGGCACCCAGGGAACGCGCCAGGTCGGGAAGTTTCTTGGCGCCGAAGAGCAACAGCACAACGACGAGGACGATGATCAGTTCGGGTCCGCCAAAACGCATTTGATACTCCTTTGGTGGGAAGTCTACCCCCAGAAAGAGGCCTTGGATTTTTGTGCACTCTCGGGAGCATGATCGGGCTTCGGTCCGCGAGACTGCCACCGTGCCAATCCCGAGGTAACTCATGCCACTCGACAAGCTTCTGACCCGCCACGCCCGCTACTACCCGGACAAGGTGGCCCTCGTATTCGAGGATCAGAGGTTCACCTTCGAACAGCTGAACCGCAACGTCAACCGTCTCGCCAACGCTCTGGCCGGCCTTGGCATCGGCAAGGGTGACAAGGTGGCAACCATCCTCTCCAACTGCCCCGAAGTGATCGAGGTCTACCAGGTGGCCGCCAAGACCGGCATCGTGGTGGTCCCTTTGAGCCCCCTCCTGCGAGGAACCGGACTCACCAATCTCATCAATGACGCCGACTCGGTTGCGGTGATCACCCAGGCGGCAATGGCCCCCCACCTCGACGCCATCCGGGACAAACTGGACCCCGAGATCTTCATGCTCACGGATTCCGCGGCGACCGAGGGCTACCTCTCGTATCGTGCGCTGACGGAGGCGGCCGCCGACACCGAACCTGCACCGGTTCATATCGACAGAGACGACATCTTCAACATCGTCTACTCCTCCGGCACCACCGGTCTCCCCAAGGGGATCGTCCACACCCATGAGATCCGCGAGGCTTACGGAACCAACTTCTCGTCCACCTACAGGTTCCACCCGGAGAGCGTCGTGCTGCATTCGGGTTCGCTCGTCTTCAACGGCTCGTTCCTGACGTTGATGCCGGCGGTCTATCTGGGATGCACCTACGTGTTGATGCCCGGTTTCGACGCGCCCAAGATGATCGAACTGATGGCCACCGAGAAGGTGACCCATGTGATGCTGGTTCCCTCCCAGATCATCGATCTGTTGAGTTTCCCCGAGTTCACAGAGGACCGCATCCCCAGCCTTCAGATGATCGGGTCGGTGGGCGCCCCGCTGCTTCTCGAGCACAAACTGGAGTTGTTCCGACGTTTCCCGAACCGTTTCCAGGAGTTGTACGGGCTGACCGAAGGGTTCATGACGATCCTCGACCGTGACGACGCCGAGCGGAAGTCGGGCTCGGTGGGGGTCCCTCCCCCGCTCGCCGAGATGCGAATCGTCGGCGAGGACGGCCGGGACCTTCCTCCCGGGGAAGTGGGGGAGATCGTGGGACGGTCGCCTATGACGATGCCCGGGTATTACAAGCGGCCCGACCTCACCGCCGAAGCGATAAAGGATGGCTGGCTCTACTCAGGAGATCTCGGCTACGTGGACGAGGACGGGTTCCTGTTCCTGGTCGACAGAAAGAAGGATCTGATCATCTCCGGCGGCGTGAATGTCTACCCCCGGGACATCGAAGAGCTGCTGATCACCCACCCCGATGTCACCGACGTGGCTGTTTTCGGCGCCCCACACGAACGCTGGGGTGAGACCCCGGTGGCTGCGGTCGTGCTCCGGAGAGGGGCGACGGTCGGTGGCGAAGAGCTGTGCGATTGGGTGAATGAGCGAGTCGAGGCGCGCTTCCAGAAGGTCCATGAGGTGATCATCAAGGACGAGTTCCCACGAAGCGTCGCCGGCAAGACCCTGCGCCGTGTGATCAAGACCGACTACGTGAACCGCTAGCCGAGAGCGAGCGAGTCGACCATCTTCTGGATGCGTTCCCGCGTGACGAAGCGGACCCGGGGCTCTCTCTTCTCCCAGTCGTAGATCCCGAACGGCGCGTATTTGTCGGAGACGAACAGACCCTGGTCGGCCCGGGAATTCTGAAACTCGAACATGAACCTGCGGATGGTCGGCTCATCCACCTCGGGATGTCCACCCGCCGAGTACGGGTCTTCGAGGATGAAGGTTCGCCTTCCCCCCTTTGTGGCCATGAAGGTGTTGGGATTGGCACCGGCACTCACCTGATATCCGACCAGAGCCAGCATCCCGGTCACCAGTTCGGATGCCGACATGGTTTCGGGGTCGATTCCCTGGGCCCGCAACCCGGTGTCCATGGCCCTGGGCAAATGGATTTCGTCGCCCAGGGATCCCAATTCGTCGCCGGGAGCTTGAACCGCCGTCCCGGGAACGGATTCGATCGGCTCGTCGAACTGACGCTCGAGCGGATCGGCCGCAATCGTGGACAGGCTCAACATCGAGGGAGCCGTCGAGCGCGGCGGAAGTGTTCCGGGCGTCTCCAATTTGCGACGTCCCACCACCCGACCCCCGGCGATGGCGACGACTTCGACCACCTGATCGATCGGGAGGTGGTGGCTCTTCTCGCGCACCACCTCGAGGGCCTCGTGCACCAGAAGTTCTTCGAGTATGGGATCTGATCGTTCCGGCATGGGAACGTCAAAGGTCACCTGCGCCTCGACACCGGCGATGTGCATGGAAGCGACCTTTGGGCGTGGATGCGCGAACACGTCGACACCATCATCAGGTTCTTTGACGAGAATCTCGGGTGGCTCCGGGCGGTTTCGCTTCAAGAGAATCCCGACAGCGAAAAGCACCAAGGCCAGGATGATTAGGGGAATACCCAGTTCCAAGAGCGCTCCTTAAATCCCGTTGGCTGATACCAACTCTAGAAGAAGCCGACTCCCGGGAAACGGTGTTGGTTCAGGATGCCCGGCGTTGAATGATGCGTTCGCGGCGCACCCGCCGGCGCTCCCGCTCGGACATTCCCCCCCAGATCCCGAACTTCTCACCGGTCACGATTGCAAATTCGAGGCACGGCTCTTTGACATCGCACTCGTTGCAGATGGCTTTGGCTTTTCGCGTCGAAGCTCCACGCTCCGGGAAGAAGAGATCAGCATCTGCTCCTCGGCAGGATCCGTAGTCCTGCCAGGAGAGCTCATCCACGGCCAGCGCTTCGATGAGCTTGCTCAGCATTCGGCCCCCTCACAAAGACGTAATTACACGCTTGTGATCTTGACACACGGCGCGCGCGGCGTCAAGAGCGCGCCCCGGCTCGGGGCCCGTTTCGATGCGCCATAATCGGGGCAGCCGAAATCATCGAGGTGCGATCGTGACAGTAAGTGCTCCGCCGACGAAGCGGCGGATCTCGTGGCCGGCGGAGTTCTACCGCTCGGCCGTTGGTAAAAAGTGGGTGATGGCGGTGACCGGGATCCTGCTTCTCGGCTATCTGCTCGCCCACCTGATCGGGAACCTGAAGATGTTCCTTCCACCCGAAGCCGGGGTCCCCGAGATCAACCTCTATGGCGAAGAGCTTCGCAAACTCCTTTTCCCGATCCTCCCCCGCTACCTGGTGCTGTGGGTGCTTCGCATCGGCTTGTTGGCCGCGTTCTTGCTCCACCTCCACGCGGCCTGGGCTCTGACTTTGATGAACAAACGGGCCCGCCCTTCCGGGTACCAGGGGCCCCGGGAGTACCTGGTTGCCAACTACGCATCCCGGACCATGCGTTACAGCGGTGTTCTGGTGCTGCTGTGGCTGCTGTGGCACCTGGCCGACCTCACCTGGGGCGTGCAACCCTTTGCCCCCCAGACTTGGGAG